>CAJXUM010001263.1 GCA_913060855.1 uncultured Lewinella sp.
GAGAAGAAAAATACGAAGATGTTGCTTGCTTATTATTCGACTTTGATCAAGATGAAGATGAGGACCTGTATGTGGTAAGTGGGGGAAGTGAGTTTGAGCTGGGATCCCCAAACTACCAGGATCGCCTTTATATAAATGATGGGAAAGGAAATTTCAGCAAATCCAATGCGCTCCCACAGGTCAATTCCAGTGGAAGTTGCGTACAGGGTGCTGACTTTGATCAAGATGGTGACATTGATCTTTTTGTAGGAGGCCGATTTTCGCCTGGCAATTACCCACTCAGCCCTCAGAGTTATTTATTGCGAAACGATGGAAATAGGTTTGAAGATGTTACTTCGACGGTTTCGGGTCTTTCGAAGGTCGGAATGGTTACCAGCGCCCTGTGGTCAGATTTTGACAACGACGGTTGGGTAGATTTAATCCTAGTTGGAGAATGGATGCCGCTAACCATCTTCCGGAATATAGAAGGAGTCCTGCAGAAAATGGAAAATGTAGGTCCAAATTCACAAGGTTGGTGGAATGTTATCAAGGAAGGGGATTTTGACAATGACGGTGATATAGACTACGTAGCCGGGAATCTTGGTAACAATCAGGATTACAAAGCCAGTCCCGATCAACCTTTCGTTTTATATGCCCATGACTTCGATCAAAATGGCAAAATCGACCCGATATTTGCCTGCTATATGAAAAGTCATGCTACAGGAGACATTCAACTATTTCCCTTTCATGGCAAAGATGACTTGGCCAATCAAATTACAGCCTACAAAAGAGTTTTTCCTTCCTATCAACAATATTCCGAAGCCACCATAGAGCAGGTACTTTCATATGAAATGATAGAAAAGGCACAGACTTTCAAAGCCCATACTTTTTCCACTAGTCTTTTCATTAATTCAGGGCAAGGTGCCTTCGAACAGGTGGAATTGCCCGTTGAAGCCCAGCTTGCTCCCGTCCATGCCATGCTGGTAGAGGATATCAATCAAGATGGAAACCTGGACCTTATTATCGCTGGAAATCACAATAGCTCGGAAAACACTTATGGCGCACAAAATGCCTTTCTTGGTACTTGTTTATTGGGAACGGGAAAGAACACCTTCAACGTCCTTTCCCCTTCAGAAAGTGGCTTGTACTTGAATAAAGATGTTAAAATGTTATCGGCATTCAATACCAATTCCGGTGCAAATATCGTAGTCGCTGCCGTAAATTCTGGTGCCCTAATCACCTTAAAACGGATATCAAAACCGATTCTAACAGTCGAGTAAACGGTATCAAGGAATCTTGCTTATAATTCAATATATTCACGCAATAAAGCGATTTATACGTTTATATTGCGAACGAAGCGTAACCCTTGCCAGTTCTGGCGATGCTGCTTTGAGAGTACCTTTCTAGGAGGTACCGTCGAAAAAAATCTTAAACCACTTCAACAAAAAGGGACAGATGAAACGAATCTTAACATCATTATTTGTTGGGCTCTCAATTGTAGTACTTTTCACGGCCTGCAAAACAAATGCAAATACCTTTAAGGGGAAAACAGCCATACCGGAATCGGTGGGCATATCATCCGATTCCTTGGTTGCGGCTACCCACAGACTACATAAACATGTGGATGAAGGCAAGCTGCCGGGTACCTTCGCCAGGGTAATCAAAGATGGTAAAGTGATCTATGACGATCGATATGGCCAGATTGATATGGCGAATCAAAAGCCAACCCAAAACAATTCGCTGTATAGAATTTTTTCGATGACAAAACCCATCACAGCGGTGGCGATCATGACGCTCTACGACCAAGGAAAACTAAATTTGGACGATAAGGTTTCCCAATATATTCCTGAATTTGCCCAAACACAGGTATACAAGAAAGTGGATGGCAAACACAGTACAGCGCCACAAAAAAATGAAATGACCATCCGTCATTTATTAACACATACCTCTGGGATACCTTACGGATGGGGACGGAGTTACACGGATTCCATATACAATGTCAAGCAATTTATGGTGCAAGAATGGACTATCGGCGAAATGACAAAAGACTTAGCCACTGTCCCGTTGAAATATCAACCCGGCACAAAATATGACTATGGTCTAGGCGTAGATGTAGCAGGCTATATCGTAGAAGTTGTTTCGGGTAAAACATTGGATCAGTATTTCAAATCGGTCATTTTCGATCCCTTGCGAATGGATGATACCAGCTTTTTCGTTCCCGAAGAAAAGAAGGATAGAATGGCGGTCATCTATACCCATAATGAGGCTGGCGATCTGATGGTTGCTGATAATAGACTCACAAAAGGCATTAATGAACCACCGAAACTATTACTGGGGGGAGCTGGTTTAGTTTCCAGCTTAGGAGATTATGAAAAGTTCTGCAGAATGCTTCTGAATAAGGGAGAATTGAACGGCAAGCGCGTCCTGTCAGAAAAGGCAGCTCAACTCATGATGACCAACCAATTTGGCCCCGATGTACCAACGAGGCCGAATATGGGGCACGGGCTTTCCGGCGTTGTAAAGTTGGATAATGGGGAGTATAGCTGGGGAGGTGCAGCTTCTACTAATTTCTGGATAAATCCCACGCAAAATCTCATTGTTATTTGCTATACACAATTACTAAGCGCAAAGACCAATTATGCAACCGAGTTTAAGGCTGCTGTAGATCGAGCTATCATCAATAAAACGAATTGATAAAATCTATTACGCAGTGGAAAGGTGCAAGATGGAAGTTCCATATAAAGTTAAGAACCTGTCTCTTATACACATCTCCGAGCCCACGAGACCGAGGCTGATCTCG
>CAJXUM010001264.1 GCA_913060855.1 uncultured Lewinella sp.
ATCTACACTATCCTCTTCGTCGGCAGCGTCAGATGTGTATAAGAGACAGGGCTTTATCTATTTAATCTTTTTAGGAATCTTATTCCCTGACTCAATACTCCATCTTTCACCATAAATAGATTCGTACTCAATTTTCAATTCCATTGAATACTCATCGAGTAGTTCTGACATCCGGTCAGAAGTAAAAGCATTTTGGCAATCTATCAAGTCCAAATGAGCACCGACGGCTAACATTTTACCTTCTGCAATATCCGAATACAAATATTGAATAGAATCTGCGTCATCCTTGTCTATTATCTCCCTAAGAAAGCCGGAAAAACGACCTTCATACACCTCCCCCTTTTGTTTAATTTCCACCGATTTAATCATTGCCGGGCCTACTCCCTCATTAGACAGAACGAAGCTCATCTTTTTAGTCCCTCTTCCATGAAACCCCATTTCTAGGTACGGATATACCGCCGCATATTGCTGCTTTCTAATCAAATTGGTCTGATAAATAAACACGAGGAGTGTCCCCACACTTAATAGAATGGCTAGGAAACTCATTAATTTATCTGTATTCCAAAATCGTTTTTTCATGACAGTTCATCCTTTAGTACGCCGTACGAATATACTGAATATTCAGGAGTAAAAAACGGAGGTCCTCCGTTCGATTAGACTTGAGTTCGGAAGAAGCGATCAACCCAACAAGGAGTAAAAGGCATACTGTAGCTAACACCCAAAGTGGAGAAATTCGACTAGCTACTTTTGCTGCAAGTAACCTGAAGTTACTGCCAGCAACGGCTAAAACAGCCGTATTCCGGCCTCTTTTAAAGTTTGCTTAACACAATCTAAAGCTTCATTGTTATTTCTCAATAAACTGTTAAAAAGGGAAATTTCAGGCTGTCCCCCCATTGTCCCCCACCCTTTTTTGGGGTCTAGGAGAAAAGTCAGCAATTTGATCCTATGAAAAAGATAACACCAACCCTATTAACCACCCTCCTTTTAATTTTCGGCTTATCTAGTTGGGCCAGCACACCCACACCGGTTATTGATTATGAAGAAACACTACGCGTGCATCTCAATGAATTGTTGGGCAGTAAATCCTTTTCCTTTGAAACACTCGAAGTAGGCATAGCTGATAAATCCTTATCAGGCAAGGGTACCTTTTTCAATAAGTCGGGTGTTGGCTTTAAAGTGAGTTACCAAAGTGAAGGTGGGTTGGGCTCATTTGAAGCCACGATGCCTACCAATGCCAAGGTAGAAATAACCAATAAAGCACTCCAAAAAATAGCAGGCGAAAAGCTCCACAAACTTATCCCTGACGCCATATCCAAAGGTGTCTATTTAGAAAAATTCAGTTTTACAGCCAGCAAAGGAGAAAAGAAAATAGAAACGATTGAATTTTGGTTCAATTGTCTTCGCAATTGGGATTTGCTCCAAGGGAATTCCTTTAGCCTAGAGCAAATCAAAATCAACTTCAAGGTGGATAAGCCCACCCAAAAAGAGAAACGCCAGCTCACTGGCCTCCTTACGGGCATCACTCAAATAGGAAGTGTTCCATTGGAGATGAGCGGCAAAATGGTAGGCAAAAAAGAAAGCCTACAGCTGAGTGCGCTCACTGAAAAATTAGGACTGAAGAGCAGCCTTCAAGCTATTGCTGGTCGGTCCAGCCTTCAAGGGATATCCTTGCCTAACGCTATTGTTGATCTACAATTGAAAGATGGATACCTGACTGTTGCACCCTATCAAAAATGGGTGACACTCGATGCTCAGTCTAATATTGGAAAAGTAGCGATGTTGGTCAGCAAGAACAACGGGAAATCCAAGAGACAGAAAAAGAAGATCCAATACCTCGTAAAGATTACCACGCCCTCCGATTTCAAGTTATCCAAACTCAGTCAACACCTGAGTGCCATGGATCGCTTACCCCTGGGTAGCCAGACCATCGTACTTTCCTCGGCTGAAAAAAGCAAGAAAGAAACGTCTAGTATTCCTAGCCTCGCCCAAATCAAATCTGGCGTAAAGAGGGGTTGTAACTTCATCGCCAATCTCGATTTACAAAAGATCAGTCTTGACAAATTAATCGGCGTCAAAAATATAGTCGTCAATTCTACCCTCAGCGAAAAGCTTCGAGACGTAGTGTTGGAATCCAGCCTGGATACCGATTTGTCCTTTGGTCCTAGTAGTAAACTCAAAGAAGTCGTCTTCCGCCTTCAGCCCTCCCCACAAAATTTTGCCATTTCCCTGCTGGGGGTGATGGATGCTCAGGTGAATCAGGATCATTTGCAATTTAAAGGCGGGGTAGAGCTGGTCATGTCTGATCAAACCTTGAACTTTTTGGCCATGATGAAAGGCGATTGGCGCAACCCGCTAGGTGCAAAAGGGCTAGTCATGAGCAATGTAGCTATGCAAATGGGAGCCAGCTTTACAACGGCCCCTGTCCTCCTCCCTAATTTTGCTTTTTCCGGTGAACTAAAAATCGGCAGTTTCAAGGGGGCCGCTGCATTGGCGTTTGACACGCGCAATCCTACCAAAAGCATGATGGCTGCCAGTTTCAACAAGATCGTCTTAAATGATCTTTTCAAAATCGTCATAACGAAAAAAACACAGGACAAAATCCCCAAAGGTATTCAGGAGGCATTGAGCAAAATCATATTTCAAGATGTAGAGATGCAAGTCGTTCCTCAACCCATTCGGATTGTAGATGTGACTTACGAGCCGGGGTTTCGAGTAGCTGGAGCCCTATCGGTACTCTGTCTCTTATACACATCTCCGAGCCCACGAGACCGAGGCTGA
>CAJXUM010001265.1 GCA_913060855.1 uncultured Lewinella sp.
CTTCGTCGGCAGCGTCAGATGTGTATAAGAGACAGAGCTTAACCTATGAATATGATAATCTTGACACAGGATTTCCAGCCTGGTATACCGTCAATATGACAGAGAAGGATTTTGGAGTCAACCTCAGCTATAATTTCTCTAAATTCAAAGTGGGACTAGATGCTACCTACCAGAACATCTTCTATTATACTTCTTACTTAAACATACGAATTGATAATCCGGAAATTCGTATTGATCCAAATACGGGACGATCTACTATAGTAGAGAATGTCGCAGTCAATAGGAATAAGGATATTCATGCGAAGAATAGAATCCAATGGGGCTTATCAGTAGCTTACAGAATTCATATTGGTAGTGTAGAAATTCAGCCCACAATCCTTGGGGGCATCACTACTTATCTACCCGATACCTATACCCCCGATTTCAGTTTTGAAGAAAAGGCTTATGCCTACAGTAATGGTGCTTTCTTGGAAGGTGGCTTACGCGCTGAGTTTGCAACTGGAAATGGTGGTGCCTTTTTCTTAGGCGTTCATGCTAACAAAACCTGGTGGCAACCCGAAGGTTACTTTGAAAGCCTTAATCACGAAAACTTAAAGACAGAATTTTTGATTTGGAAAGGCTTACTCGGTTATCGAGTAGCCATTTTCTAGTATTATTTTAGCGGACTAGTATGGAGCGCCGTATTAGTCCGCTAAAAAGTCAATTCCATGTCGAAAGATTCTTCATAAATGGATTTATAGCGAAAAACAGCTTTGACTCCTCGAATGTGCTGTCCTCCTTTTAAACTCACCAGTAGTTTTTCAGCTCCGGGGGCAACAACCGTTCCAGGGTTATAATTAAAACTACCTGCCCAGTTATCGATTTCGTCCATTTTTTCAAGCACCTGCCATACCGATTGATACTGCTCGTCCTCGTAAAAAAAGCTTACTTCTTCCAGAATAGCAGGTCCAAAACCTTCATTAGAGAACTTAACAGTAATCGTAGAATCAATTTGTACAATATGAAAATCCAGGTAAGGTTTAACTGTCAATTTATTGTGCTTGATCGTAATACCAGCTTGCCAGACAGATACGACTAAAGCAGATACAGCGATTACTACAACAGCATAATGCGATAGTTTTTCGATTCGACTCAGTGCCATTAGATGAGTTTTGTGGTGAAAAAGGACTACCAGGATATCCCAAAGAACATAGATTCTAGTCCTTCACTTCCAAATTTGACCATTTTTTCAAACTGTAATCCTAATTTTCGCAATAACTTAATGGAATGCTCATTTTTTGGATCAGTGATTCCCACTATTCGACTAAGGCCCAATTCGTTTTTTCCATACGCTAAGGTGGCAGCCGCTATTTCATAAGCATAACCTTGACCGATATAGGCAGGCAATAAGGCATACCCAATATCCACATCAGCCAAGCTTTCTCGCTTAATCAAGCCGCACATGCCGATCCCCTCTCCACTCTCTTTTAAAGCAATCATGGCCAAACCAAACCCATTTTTCTGGTAACTCTTCATTGGTCCGGTCAACAAGTATTCTTCGGCATCTTTTTCCGTTCTAATTCCTCTATCGCCAATAAAATTGATCCACCCGGGGCTATTTAGTAATTCTAGAATAAATGCCGTATCCGACAAGCTAAATTGCCGTAAAACAAGTCGGTCTGTGGTCAATATAAGTGCTTGCATCACTGATTTAGAGACAATATAAATCTATTGCACTATAAAATTGGCTTTTGCCACTATCAATTTGCCTTTAAAGGCTTGCAAAAAATAGGTCCCTTTTGCCAAATGATCAATAGGAATTTCCAATAAGTCTTGCTGATTAACAGCAAAATTGGCTTGTTCTTGACCGGAAGCATTTAGAATTCGGAGGGTATCATATTGACCTGGTGCTAGCCCTTCCACTCGAATGTGCTGATTAGCAGGTACGGGATAAATTTTCAAGTCTTTCAACCGCGGTTGTTCTTCAAATGTAGTCAGGCCGTTTTGATCCAAATAAGCTAGAATCGCCCGTACCCAAAGCGTATATTGGTAGCCCGAAGGATGCAGCTCATCACCCGCCACCAAGTCTGTATTACTGAGACCTAATCTGGAAATAGGTGTGATGTTAAAATAGCGCACGCCGTATTCCTCGCTTACTCGTTTATTGATCGCATTGTAGGCATCTAGTTCTTCACTAATTAGGCTTGGATTGGGACGCCTTTGCCCGAAAGGAGTATAGGCATAATCGGGAATGGAAACCACAAATATACTAGTGGTATCATATCCAGCATAAAACAAGCAGGAGTCCAATAGTTGTCGAAAATGAGGCTCATAAAGTGCAATCGGCTTTTTTTGGTACTGATCATTCACACCAATCAATAGCGAAACAAGATTGTAATTGTCTGTTTCTAGCTGTTGATCCTTGATGGCATTTAGTAGATTATCAGTTCGCCAGCCGGTAGTCGCTATCACCCTTGTTTGTTGGACATCAATTCCCCGTTTCACCAAGGAATCTCGCAATTGTATGGGCCAGCGTTCATTATCCGGTACACTTTGTCCTATGGTATAGGAATCGCCAAGGGCTAAAAAACGAACAGGTATTTTCAATTGTAGGTCTTGGGCCGTCAATTCGAAACAAGAAAGGGTACTAAATAGCCCGATTAATAGTAGCAGTCGTTGTAATGTCAGAGTAATATTCATTTCAGTATAGAATTTAAGCTATGAGGTAGTTTAACAATAAGGATAGCAACTGTCTCTTATACACATCTGACGCTGCCGACGAAGAGGATAGTGTAGA
>CAJXUM010001266.1 GCA_913060855.1 uncultured Lewinella sp.
GATCAGCCTCGGTCTCGTGGGCTCGGAGATGTGTATAAGAGACAGCTTTTATTGGGGAGGCACTATGATAGGACGTTTTTTAGGGGCTATATCATTGAGCAATATGGCCAGTGGTAAAAAATTTGGGTTGATGGCAGTTACGGCCATGGGTGCCTTTGTGGTGATATATGGAGTAGTGTATATGAATACGGGCATTTCAATCCAAGAGGTATCTCCTTTTGTATTATTTATCCTGTTGAATTTGCTTGCTTTCAAACTTGGTAATGCTAATCCCGGACGTTCATTGGCTATATTTTCCGGAATTGCGATAATGCTGTTGGTTATGGTGGTCATAACGAGCGGGAAGATTGCCTTCTGGTGTGTGATAGCTATCGGATTGTTCAACTCGATCATGTGGTCCAATGTTTTTACCCTGGCCATAGACGGGCTGGGAAAACATACCAGTCAAGCCTCATCATTACTGGTAATGGCTATCCTGGGAGGTGCTTTGGTACCTCTAATGCAGGGGGCTATGGCTGATGTGGTAGGCATACAAATGTCTTTCGTTCTACCAATTGGGTGCTATGCATTCATCCTGTATTATGGCCTATGGGGACATCGGCAAAGTGAGAGCCCAAGCTGAGCACTTATTTGGAGGTCAATTTCAATTCACTTAAAATCTTAACTCAGAGATCATATTTTACCCATTATGAGATTACCAAAGAAAAAAGCAGTTGTAACGGGAGCTGCCCACGGCATTGGGAAGGCCATTGCCAAACGTTTTGCCAAAGAAGGAGCAGCAGTCTGCATTTTAGATATCGATGACCGAGCTTCTGCAGAGGTGGTTGCAGAAATTGAAAAGAGCGGAGGAATTGCTTATGCGATCCATTGCGATGCTGGGGATTCCAAACAAGTGAATGCCGCTTTTGACCAATCCATTGATTCAATGGGCGGATTGAATGTTCTGGTCAACAATACCGGGATTATCCGTCAGTCATCGGTAATAGATATGGCGGAGGAGGAATGGGATCTTATTATTCGAACCAATTTAAAAAGCGTATTTCTGTGTACGCAGAAAGCACTAAAAGAAATGATACCTAAGAAAGAAGGGGGACGAATTATTTCAATATCGAGTATTCATGCGGTGATAAGTGAACCGAATTGTAGTCATTATACAGCAGCTAAAGGAGGCATTGAGGGTTTTATGAGAACCGTTGCTTCGGAGGTAGCTCCACATAGGATAACGGCTAATTTTATCCGCCCTGGAGCAACGTATACAGAATTGACCATTCCTATGTATACTGAATCTGTAAAAAGTCACTCTATGAGAGAGTACCCCTTGCTGAAATTGCTGAAGCGGACTGGATCGCAAATGCTGCGCTCTTTTTGGCCAGTGATGAATCGCGCTATATGACGGGTCAGGACATTACCATAGATGGAGGTTATTCCATGAACGGATCATTGCCGGGAGCTAAATATTGGGAAGAATAAAAATAGTTATGGTGCTAAAATATTCCTTAATCCGCACCATAACTATGATCGTATTAATCTTGGTACTAGAGGATGCTCCCTAACCTACTTCAAATAGCAAATATCAAAGAGACAGCTTTTACGGGCCGCAGTGATGACAATAATAATCAGGGCCTAATAGGAGTTCCATCTTTCGTCCGTACCTGTGTCCAATTATAGTTATACTTAACAGGAGGGCTTTTTTTCGCCAGTTTTTCATCAATATCAATTCCTAGTCCGGGTGCTTCATTTATGTGCATATAGCCATTTTCTACAGTCGGAGTACCAGGAAATACCTCTCTGGCCAGGTCAGTAAAATGCTTCATTTCCTGAACACCGAAATTCCAAACTGTCAGGTCAATATGTGCATTGGCTGCATGTCCAACAGGAGAGGTGTCCCCAGGGCCATGCCAGGCCGTACGAACATTGTACCATTCTCCTAATCTCGCCACCTTCATGGCCGGTGTGATACCTCCTATCTGTGAAATATGAATCCTGATATAATCATACAGTCTTTCGCTCATTGGCTTGAGCCATTCATGTGGGCTGTTAAATAACTCACCCATGGCAATTGGCGTACTGGTTTGTTGACGTAACAATTTAAACCAACCAATATTTTCTGGCGAAAACGGGTCTTCTATGAAAAAGGGTCTGTATTCCTCCACCTTTTTAATCATGTCAATAGCATCCATAGGTTGAAGACGCTCGTGCATGTCATGAAGTAATTCTATCTCATCACCAAATCGCTCCCGTGCTTTTTTGAAAAGCTCAATAGTTCCGCGCTTATAAGCCTGAGGGTCCATCGTATTATCCTGGGCACTTCCAAAACCGGCTTTTTTCCAGTCTGGATTATTGGTCAAATGAGTGGAACCATATCCGCCGAGTTGAATGCGAATATTCCTAAATCCCATTTCCTTATATTTTTCCACATTATCCATGACCTCTCCTGTAGATTTTCCTGAGGCATGAGTATAGGTATCTACGGCAAACCTGGTTTTACCACCCAGTAATTGATAAACCGGCATTCCGGCCATTTTTCCTTTTATATCCCAAAGTGCCTGATCCAGGCCACTTAGTGCATTATTTAGCACAGGTCCGTTTCTCCAATAGGAACTTTGATAGGTAGTTTGCCAAATATCTTCAATATTCGAAACATCTTTTCCTTTACAAAAAGGATCGAGGTACTCGTCAATAGCTGATACCACCGTATGTGCCCTTTGTGTAAATGTAGCACAGCCTATACCCTGTCTCTTATACACATCTCCGAGCCCACGAGACCGAGGCTGAT
>CAJXUM010001267.1 GCA_913060855.1 uncultured Lewinella sp.
ATACGGCGACCACCGAGATCTACACTATCCTCTTCGTCGGCAGCGCCAGATGTGTATAAGAGACAGCCAACATACTCCATCAGATCTATTTCCCCACTTTTCGGCCAAGGGCCATATTTGTCTTTCGTGGGCAACAGCCAAATAGCTGCCCAGGTTCCAACTCCTTTCGGCAAACGGGCTCTGATTTCGTATTTCCCGTATTTCCAGTCCGCTTTCCCTTTAGAGGTTAGTCGTGCAGAAGTATATTTTCTATTTTCTTTGTAATCTTCTTGATGCGCCTCAATAATCAAATGTCCATCTATAACTCTTGCATTTTCGGCACGTTCGGAAGTATAGTATTGTAATTCATTGTTTCCCCAGCCACAGCCCGCTGGTTTTTCGCAAGCAGTCCCGACATCGTAATTCCAATGCGTGTCATTTGGTAAGCCATCCTGGTCAAATTCGTCTGACCAGACTAACCTCCATTCATCGATCGCTACTTCCTTTTTTACTTTGCAGCTGCTGAAAATTAGCGCAACGACAGCGATCCAAAGTAGTTTTTCCATATTCGTTTACAGTTCAA
Organism: uncultured Lewinella sp.; assembly: GCA_913060855.1. Taxonomy (GTDB): domain Bacteria; phylum Bacteroidota; class Bacteroidia; order Chitinophagales; family Saprospiraceae; genus DT-111. Next base: position 563 of record CAJXUM010001267.1, read on the forward strand.
TGTTTTCAGGCTGAAAGTTTCTTCTTAGGTAAGTAAATTCAAGCTTATTAGCTTATTACCCCCCGTAGATTTGTACACTGCAACAAAGTGACCTCTGTTACAGTGTACTTCTTGAATAAAAATTAATCCATACTATTTATTGCTTGATCATTCTCTTAGTAATAACCATATCTTCAGTACTTACTCTCAGCAGGTAGATTCCACTTTGATAATTAGACATTTCTAATTGGAATTGATCTTGTCCAGTTGTTAATTTATGCTGCCAGACTAATCTTCCGTTTAAATCCCACAACTCCAATTGCTTCTCACCCACATTCGGTGCAAATTTCAATTGTGTGAAATTTCGCACTACATTTGGATGGATAAATACAAGGTTCGGATTCAAAGTTAGATCATTAGTCCCCACCAAACAGCTCTCACAAGCGTTCCAAGGAAAACAAAGCGTCAGATCCCCATCAACGTTTAAGGCACGATTAGTAAAGCCGCCATTAGTAACTGTACAAGAAGCCCCTTCCTCAAAGTTCTCCTGCACTGCCCAATTATCCAGCGTAAATTTGAATTCATGATTCCCGCCAGGAATTTCGAAAGTACCAGACCATACACCATCTTGATCCTCATCAGTCAAGAGGTTGCTTTCACCTGCCCAGCCGTTGAAACTTCCACTCACATACACCTTTTCGAAAGTCTCCGCATAGGATGACATGTCAACATTGAAGGTAACCATACCGCTCGCACCTGGTCCCATACAGTTCGTATCGATGCTACACTCGCCAAAGCAAGTAGCAATCGTGGTATCGGCCATCACCGGGTTGATAAAACGATCATTGAAATTATCAGCGCGGGCACAATCCTGGCCTGCAATATTTTCTTTACAAGAAAAGTCGCCACAAGCCCCATTGGTGAAAGTGTAGAAGCCACTAAAACCAGCTCCTCGCTCAATAGTAAGGCTATAAACACCACTTCCATCAGGGTCCATCAAGCGGAAACGTTCATTTGGAGGTCCAAACTCATCCCCCCCTGCGATATATAATCCAGTTTCGGCTACAGTAATTCCTGATGTTCCCAAATTAAATGTAATACTGACACCTTCTCCGCAAGCATAGCAACTGTTAAAACAAACTGTGGGAGGGCTAGAGTCAGCTCCGGCAACAGTTAAAGACCTATTAGCAAATCTCCCATCATCATTAACTGTTAATTTTGTGCAGCTTTCAGAACCATTGAATGATTCTTGTGCAGTCCAGTTATCTAATGTGAATTTGTATTCAATTGGCCCAGTTGGCAAAGGGAGCGTAGTAGTCCAGACACCATCTCCATCCTCATCACTTAGGGCATTAGCATCTCCTGCCCATCCATTAAAGTCTCCACTAACATAAACCGTCGTAAAGTCGCCCTCATATGTATTCATATCCACTGCGAAATTCACGTCCACATTCTCTGCCAAACCCGATGTGCATACTTCAATATCATCAAAATAAGAGGTCACATCACTTCCCGTGCCAGTAGCACCAAAGTCAAAGAAAAGGACTATGCGCCCGAACGTTCTTCCCGTCGCGGGTTGATTTGAGTCCTCCAAAGATGCATCATCAAATTTAAAACACAATTCTTCCCATTCATTCATTTTGGTATTCTCCACCGTTGTGATCCAATTCTCTCCTTCGCTGGGTTGCTCCAATTTCAAGGTCAAATTTCCAATATGATCCATATGTACTTTCACACAAATCTCCCCCCCAAGCGTTGCATCAACAGGACTACTTGGATCAGGGTTAGAGAACATACCGCCCCATGTCTGCGCATCTCCTGCTTTTACATATTCTACTACACTTCCACTGGTGTTAATTCCAGAAGAATTGGGATTATCAATGACAGCTGTTAGTTGCCCGTCTAGTGCTGAACCAAAAATTTGAAAATCAGTAGTAGTTTCATCCGTTTCAAAATCAAAAATAGAAGTACAATTTCTTTCACTGGGCGTCATATAAGTAATGTCATCGATATAAGTTGTCACACTACTACCCGTCCCTGCAGCTCCAAAATCAGTAAATAAAACGATCTGCCCAAATACTCTACCTGTAGCAGCTTGATTAGAATCTTCTAGAGAAGGATTGTCAAAATTAAAACAAATTTCTTCCCATTCTCCCATTTTAGTATTGGCTACCGTTGTGATCCAATTCTCTCCTTCGTTGGGTTGCTCCAACTTCAAGGTCAAATTTCCAATG
>CAJXUM010001268.1 GCA_913060855.1 uncultured Lewinella sp.
GAGATCAGCCTCGGTCTCGTGGGCTCGGAGATGTGTATAAGAGACAGCGTAAACAATAGCTTAGCTAGCTGTTGCGTGATGGTACTAGCTCCTCCCGAACTTTTATCCCCCATCAAACCCGTTTTCACAATCGCTCTACCAAGGGCTCTAAAGTCAATGCCTGTATGCTGAAAATAGCGTTCATCCTCCGTAGCTACCAATGCCTTTACCAATATAGGAGCAAGGTCATCGTACTGGATTTCTACCCGATTCTGGGTATATAATCGACCCAGTACATCTCCGCGCTCACCTAAGATAAGCGTTGCTTCTTCATACTCTGGATTTTCCAAATCAGCAACAGACGGCAAATCGGTAAATGAAAGACCGATGAAAAGAAAGGCCACTGACAGAACAGCTAGGAAAGCTCCTATCCACATCCAGCGTACGATTTTCTTATGCCAGGTTTGGTCGGTTCCGTTCAGGAAGAAGTCTATAATTTGACGCATAGCGCTTTCATTGTTTGGTGTAAAAATACAGTAGAAATATGTTATATAAGCATTTAGGAACAGTAAAATAATAACTAATCACTGTTGGCAGAATCTATTAGTCTACTCTTCGCTTAGCTAGAAATGTGTTGGGGTTTAGGCTAGTTGTAACAGACTTTGATAATAGTCTAGGCTTTTTATGATAAGTTCTGGGCTACAGGTTTGATTAATATGTACCTGTCCGGCTGCGGGTAACAGGCTGAAATTGATCGCTTTACCGATGTTCTTTTTATCATTGGACATTAGGTTTAGCAAATCTTCAATGGGCAGATCACTCAGGTCATAGTGATCGTAAACTCGCAAGAAGAATTGGCTGATTTCTTCTAACTCATTGGCTGGAAGCCCTACTATTTGGTGGGATAACCAGCTTTCACAAATCATACCAATCGCAATCGCTTCGCCATGTAATAAGGGCCTGCTTCCTTCCAGGGCTAAGCCTTCAACAGCATGCCCGATCGTATGTCCAAAATTTAAGGCTTTTCGGATTCCCTTTTCGTAGGGATCTTGTTCTACAATTCGCTGCTTGATCAGTAGAGAGGGGAAGACGTAATCATCCCATTGGATCGTGCTCAGGTCCGTTATTGTCTTGATCTGATTCCATTGCTCGCGATCGGCAATGAGGCTATGTTTAATGATTTCGGCAAATCCACTACGAACTTCAGCTGTCGATAGGGTTTTGAGAAAGCCCGTATCCACCAAGACGGATGTAGGATCTTTGAAAAGTCCGACACTATTTTTCACCTGCATGAAATCGATCCCGAGCTTGCCGCCAATAGAGGCATCTACCTGAGAGAGTAGGGTAGTGGGGATTTGAATAAAGTCCATGCCTCGCTTGAAAGTGCTCGCGCAGAAACCGCCCATATCACCAATCACGCCGCCACCTAAGTTGATAACCAGGGCGTTGCGATCTGCTTGCTGATTCATTAGGCTAGACCAAATGTTTTGACAAGTTGTCAAGCCTTTATTTATTTCTCCGGCCTGAATTTGAATGGTCTTTATAGTTGGGATGCTCGACTGTAAAATGGGGAGGCAATGTAAGGCTGTATTTTCATCTACAATGGCAAAAACGTTTGAATAGTCTTTGGTTGCCAATAGTTCTTCTAAAGGTGCTTTAAAATCACCCACAAAAACGGTATAAGTACCTAATTGAATTGTCCGCATGAACTCGTTATTCTGTTTCCCTCAAAGGTAAAGCTTGCGAACCTTAGATTCAACTCTTTCTAGTATTTGTTGGTATTCTATGAGAATTCGTCGAAGTCGGAAATGGGAAATGGGAAATAGGAAGTCGGAAATGTGTCTTTTTCAGGACTTCCGCTTCCCCCTTTCTACCTATCCTTTCTAGGAACCCGTGCCGTAGCAAACAAGCGCTTAATGCTGTAACGTCCACTGCCATTGACCCAAATAATAATAACACCCCCCATAATGGCGATGTTTTTCATGAAATCGATCGATTCTTCGCGTTGCAATTCGGGCGGGTCATTCCAAAAAGAGTGTACAATGAACGTGACGGGAATCCAATAAAGCAAGACTAAAAAGGCGCCAGTACTGGCCCTATATCCAATGAGAATCAAGGTGCCTCCTAAGAAGAGGATAAAAATGGTGGCAGTGAGTAATAAGTCTGGCTGCCAAGTAATACCATAGTCAGCCATTACTGATTTGGTATGTTGGAAATACTTCAACGAATCATAGGCTTCTACCAAGAAAATAACAGATATTAATATCCTACCGATCAAATCAGCAACATCCTTCATTCCAATAGGGTTTAATCGCTTCCCCACCTTCCATATAAAGTTATTATTTGTATTCCTTTCTCGCTTACCCGTGAAAATATAAGAGAAGGCTGAAAATAATGGTGGGAGCTAGTTTAAGTTGAAGCGGGAAGATAGGAATATTCCGTGGATAGTAAGGGTTTAATTTGCCGATTCACGAGTACTTATTCAAAGAAACGGTGTACGGCTCGGGCCACATTCTGTCCATCCATGGCCGCTGAAATGATGCCTCCTGCATAGCCAGCTCCTTCTCCACAGGGGAAAAGTCCTGGCGTATCCGTATGCATATAAGTGGCCTTATCTCGTGGAATACGAATGGGCGAACTCGTCCGGCTTTCAGTACCGATCACATTGGCTTCTTCGGTGTAATACCCTTTCATTTGTTTACCAAACTGCTTCACCCCTTCTTGTAAGCGTTGGAAAATAGCTGTTGGTAATAATTGATGCAAGGGGGCACTATATAAGCCTGGAATATAGGAGC
>CAJXUM010001269.1 GCA_913060855.1 uncultured Lewinella sp.
CGAGATCAGCCTCGGTCTCGTGGGCTCGGAGATGTGTATAAGAGACAGAGTATAGCTATAGGCTTCGAGGAGTATTTTCACGAAGGATAGCACCCAAATAGGCCGCCAGGTTGTCGGAGTTATTGCTAAATGACCCTTCGGACTAAAATAGCATGGTATGTCAGTCTCTGTACAGATAGGAGTAAGTGCTAGTTTATACCTGAGAGATCCTCAGGAAACGAAATTAGGGCGAAATATAATTCTCAATAGCATCCAACTTATTGATGAAATAGGCTTGGAGGCATTCACCTTTAAGAAACTAGCCATTAAGATGGGGTCTACCGAGGCCTCCATCTATCGATACTTCGAAAACAAACACTTCTTACTGCTTTATTTGTTGTCTTGGTACTGGGAGTGGCTAAATTTCCGAATTGATTTCAATTCGATGAATGTCTCTGATCCACGCGAAAAGTTGAGAATCGTCATTCGGACTATTGCAGACACCATTCGATTAAGCATACCGCCCGATTATATTGATAGAGACGTCCTGCACCGTATCGTCGTGGCGGAAGGAACTAAAGCTTATCATATTAAGAGTGTGGATGAGGAGAATAGCAAAGGCCTTTTTTACACTTATAAAAACTTGGCCCGAAAGATCGCGGAGATTATTGAGTCGATCAACCCATCTTTCAATTATCCAAATACTTTAGCGAGTAACTTACTTGAGATGGGGAATAATCAGCTTCACTTTGCCCAACATCTTCCTGCTTTAACGGATATAAAGGTGGGAGATGGGGATATGGAAGATTTGATTAAAATGATGGAGCTCTTCGCTTTCAAATTAATTGATAATTAAATTTGAATCAGCTGGCGTTTTCAGCAACTTTAATATCCGTTCTTTACCGTTGTCATTCATGCGTAGCTGGAGACTATCTATAGTCAACTGAATGATCTCAACTGCTTTTTCAGCTTGCTGTTCGGCGGTTGTGTCAGTAGTATATAGATAGGGTGTCTGAACGCGATATCGGCCCGCCTCTTCATAATTCAAAGTACTCAGATAAGTATATCTCTCCTCTTCTTCAAAGCCCAATTGGATTTGACTCGGATTAATATCCAATACTTCTCCTTCCTCTAGAATTTCGAAGGCAGTCCATTGTCCCAGCAATAGATTGGGAGCATCATTGGCACAGCTCTGTGCGAGAATCAAGCAAATAACAGTACCTAATACCGAGAAAAGTCTTCTCATTTTCATCAAAGTTGTAATATATCTAAGCACTCGTATATATTACCGTCAGCGCTTTGAGCAAGACTTCTCTTCTCCAAACGCTGACGGTAAAATTGTCAAAGTAAATTGTAATTACCTATAAATCTAGCCCATCCCCATCAAAGGACTCAATAATATAAAGGTAATACTACCTGCCACAAAGCCAATAAAGGCCAACCAGGTTATCTTTTTGAAGTACCAAATAAAATCAATTTTCTCCATACCCATCGCCGCTACTCCAGCTGCAGAACCAATGATAAGCATACTTCCTCCAGTACCAGCAGCATAAGCAATAAAGTGCCATAACCTAGAATCTGTAGGTTCTGTATACATACCCATGGAGGCAGCTACTAACGGAACATTATCAATAATGGCCGATAGAACTCCCAAGAGCATAACCACAAGATCTTGATTGGGTATGGCTACCTGAAGTCGCTCGGCGAGATAACGCAAAGTTCCTACATCTCCAATTACCATGGATTCCAAGGCTGCTACAGCCATTAGGATACCTAGGAAAAACAGGATACTCGACATCTCGATACGAGATAAGGCATTATGAGCCGAGAATTTTTCCTTCCGTTCCTCGGAGAAATCTTCTTCCGGGTGTATATATTCAGAGACTAGCCAAACGACGCCCAAACTCAACATCATCCCCATGTAAGGAGGTAAATGCGTAATCGTTTTGAAAATCGGTACGAATACGATGGCTCCTAGTCCGAGATATAGCATTTGTCCACTGCTAAGCAATTTGTGGGAATCATCAAGGCTACCTGGATCAACCGCAATTTCTCCTTTAAATTGAGACATAAAGGTAGTAGCAATAAAGAAAGGAACAATAAAACAAACAATAGAAGGGATAACCAGCTGTTGAACTAAGCCCATCGTAGTAACCCGATCTCCGATCCAAAGCATGGTAGTCGTCACATCTCCAATGGGTGACCAAGCTCCCCCCGCATTTGCTGCAATAACAACTAGCGAAACGTACCAAATGCGTTCGTCCTTATCCTTAATCAATTTTCTGATTAGCGTAACGAGAACAATAGTGGCCGTTAGATTATCAATAATAGCAGAAAGAATAAAACCTAATATTCCAATAATCCATAATAATTTGGATCGACTACGCGTCTTCACATAACCTTTCAAAATATCAAAACCACGATGTAGATCAATAATTTCTACAATCGTCATGGCCCCAATCAAGAAAATCAGAATTTCAGCGGTTTTTCCTAAGTGATGTAGCAAGGTATTTACAAAACCTTCTTCTACCTCATGTCCATGCCCATCTAGTAGGGAGTATACATGATCATGTGTGTCCACTACGGCCAAGCTTCCACTTTGGAAGCCCATTGCCAATAGGGCCCAACATAAAGAGCCCATCAATAAGGCTGGAACCGTTTTATCCAGCTTGAGCGGATGCTCAAAAATAATTGTAACGTATCCGAGGATAAAGCAAAGTATGACACCTACTAACATGTAAAAGCTGTCTCTTATACACATCTGACGCTGCCGACGAAGAGGATAGTGTA
>CAJXUM010001270.1 GCA_913060855.1 uncultured Lewinella sp.
CTTCGTCGGCAGCGTCAGATGTGTATAAGAGACAGTCTCACCATAGCACGATATACACCTGCTGCCAAGCCAAGGAATTGATCCGAAGCACCCCAAGTCTCTCCGCCATCGATACTGTAGCCATATGGTCCAGTGCCCCCTCGTGCTTCTATCGCGATACTTCCATCCTCCAAGCCACAATCCGTAGGGTTGTTACTTGTGACAGATATAAATCGAGGAGAATCTGGCCCTTGTAAATTGACCACCTCTGCCACATTAGTTTGACAAGTTCCATCTAGTTGGCGTGCAATAATGAGGAAGGTGCCAGCTGGAAGGTCCTGAAAACGATGACTCTCCTGCCAGGTAGCACCGTCATTGATACTGTACTCGTATGCTCCATTCCCGCCCACTACCTCAATCACTATGGACCCATTGTTGAGATTACAGTCCGATGGGTTCTCCGCATCAATCGAAGCGATCACAAGCGGACAGTCTTCTTTTAGTGCTGATGCTTCGTTGACTGCTGCATTGACACCTGAGGGTAACACTAGAAGACACACTCCTAGTAAGATGATTAACCATCTATTCATGATATCATTGTTTATCGGTAACTAGCCATTACCGTAGACTCTTTACCCGGTTTGATACTTCTAGGGTTTCTTTCTATGGAGCAAAAAAGGGATATTATGTAAGTATATGTATTGTTATAGTATCCCAAACCTACGCTTAGTCATCCAAGCTCACTTCTATTTTTTCGGTAAAGGGCGAAAAAGAACCATCCTCGAAGAAAGCTTTCAGGTAATAATGATAAGCCGTTCCTGTCTTCAGGTTTTCATCGATCAATATTTTGTCATCAGCAGTCACCACTTTCATCAAGCTGGTTTTTTCTTTATCGGTGCCTTTATATATCCAGAATTCAGAAGCATTTAATGGATATTCCCAACTGATTGCTACCTTTTTTTCTTCATTAGTCACTTTCACTTCGGTGATTTCAATTGGTGCGCGTAGACCATAATCAATCAACTTCGCCGTGGCAGCTTGTGCAGGTTCTGATTCCAGTCCATCATCATCGATAGCAATTAGGGTATAGGCGTATATTTTGTTTCGTACTACATTGGTATCGGTATAGGATTCGGCTGCATCTATCAGGTCATATTCTTCCAATAATGTCCAACTTTCCTCTTCCCCAAGTATTTTTCTAAAGAGTCGGTGCATTTCTACATCAGGACTACTACTGTTATACCATTGCACTTCAATCTTTCCGGTAGATTTTTCGATATGGTGAATATGTGGCTCTACAGGCGCATACATATCTTTTTTCTTCAATTCGAGGATCGCGGTAAATTCAGAACGATTATTGCGTTCATCCACGGCCTGAATAGTATAGTAAACCCATTCATTTCCCACTACCATATCGACGGTGTCTGTGAAATTAGTGAGTTGAATAGGTTTGGGGGTGATGCCGGAGAATTCGGTATCCTTATGGTAGGATTTATAGACTTTGTAACCATCCAAGTCAATTTCGGTGTTAGGTTCCCAATTCAGTTGGACGACACCTAGCGTATCAATCGTTCCGGTGAACCCGATCGGCATAGCAGGTGGTTCCTCATCCCAGGCCATGACGAGGGCGGGGAAAGATGCCTTCTTGGGTCCATTATGAGGAACGAGTACCACTCTATAAGAATTGGTATTGTATCGCATGCGAACGGAGATAGTTCTGAGTTTTTTGTCGATCCCTACCATCACAGGGGCGTAAATTCCTCCCAGAGAATCTGCGTGGAAAATTTGGAACTCTTGTATGTGCTCATCAAAGCCCTCTGGGAATTTCCATTTAATGATCGCATAATTACTATCCGTTTGAATGGCCTCTTCGATCATGGGACTAAACGGGATTTCCTCATATCCCATGCCACTCACTTCACTGTGATTTTCACTCCAGCCGCCCAAGAAATCAGCCCCTCTTAAGCGATACCAATAAGTTTTGTCATTTTGAGCTAGAGAATCTGTGAAATAAGCAGATTGGAGAGCGGCCGTGCTACTGGTATCAAATAGATTGATAATTGGCGCTTCGTTGATCACGGTGAAATGGATTCCATCTTCAGATTTTTCTAGGAAGTACCCGTAATATATTGTATTGAATTCCTTGGTGCGCCATTGCAATTTTACGCCCTTGGGTTTGAATTCGGCTTTCAAAGTGGGTACCACCGGGTCTTTGTAATTCGCTACGTCCACTATAATTCTGGCTACCGTTACCGCAGGTTGATTCACCAGCTTGATCGTATAAAGGTATTTGCCGTCTGCTGTGACCTCTTCGTCTTTAAACCCCAAACCTGCCGATTCAATTAAGGTGAAATCACGGTGCATGAAGTAGTTCGATAATTGATGAAAAACATTTTTGCGACCGGATTCACCATATTCAGCCAATGGTAGGTCCTCTTCTAAGGAAACCGCATCCATCTTTTCGTAATGCACTAAGTCTCGAACACCGATACTTGATTCATTATTTCCAGCTCGACCAGTCCAGTCCGAATAGGGAACAGGAAGAATAGGCGTTTCGCTTTTAAAAACTAAGCTTGGCTTTCCACCATTTTTTGGATAAACATATTTCTCGATGATATAGCCGTTTTTACGACCTTGACTCCACTGTTCTGGCTGGGTTGGATTCCAGCGGAGCAATACTTTTCCGTCTTCTACTTTGAAATGAGTAATTAATTGATTGGTGTCTAAGGGAGTGCTAGCGCTGTCTCTTATACACATCTCCGAGCCCACGAGACCGAGGCTGATCTCG
>CAJXUM010001271.1 GCA_913060855.1 uncultured Lewinella sp.
GTTTTTCGCCTTTCATAAAGAAAAACTAAGGGCGCATAAAAACGCAATTTATTAATGTACCATTCCTTATCCATATTTGACTGTATTAATAATGAAAAGTAAATCGAACTAGTTTATGAAATATCTAATCACAACACTGAGTCTTTTGGTAGCGCTGAGCATGTCCCTCTCGGCCCAAAAGAAGAAGATGGCTGATATCGCCACTAAAACAGAAGGGATGACAGCCTATGAAGGCTTTTTTAAATACTACTGGGATGAAGAAGCCGGGAAAATATGGCTGGAAATTGATCGTTTAGACACGGAATTTCTATATGTCAATTCGTTATCTGCGGGAGTCGGCTCCAATGATATTGGCCTGGATCGGAATCAGTTGGGAGGCACTAGAATTGTCACTTTTAAGCGAGTCGGACCTAAAGTACTCATGATGCAGCCCAATTATAATTACCGGGCGGTGAGTGACAACCCCGATGAGCGCCAGTCTGTAGCAGATGCCTTTGCGCGTTCTGTTCTTTGGGGCGGTAAGGTGGAGGCAGTCACTGGTGATAAGGTGTTGGTAGATTTGACATCACTCTTGATGACGGATGCGCATAATATTGCTGGGCGGTTAAAACGTAATAAAGAAGGTACTTACAAAATAAATGCCGGACGCTCGGCTATTTTTCTAGATCGGACCAAGAACTTTCCTAAGAATTCCGAATTTGAGGCGATGTTGACCTTTATAGGGGAGCCAACGGGGCGAAATCTTCGTTCGGTAGCACCTAATGGTAAAGCTATCACCGTCCGACTACATCATTCTTTCGTAGAATTGCCCGATGCCAATTACAAAACCCGGGTATTTCATCCTGGAAGTGGATTTGGGTCCATGTCCTATGCTGATTATGCCAGCCCAATTAGCCAGCCTTTGATGACCCATTTTATTCGACGGCATCGATTGGAGAAAAAGGACCCAACAGCTGCGGTAAGTGAAGCAAAGGAGCCGATTGTATACTATTTGGATCGAGGTGCGCCAGAGCCTATCCGGTCAGCCTTGATCGAAGGCGCTTCCTGGTGGAACCAGGCCTATGAGGCCGCAGGCTATAAAAATGCATTTCAGGTGAAATTATTGCCGGAAGATGCCGATCCTTTGGATGTTCGATACAACGTCATCAATTGGGTGCATCGATCTACGCGAGGCTGGTCTTATGGTAGTTCGGTGACAGATCCACGTACCGGAGAGATTCTCAAAGGGCATGTACTATTGGGGTCTTTACGTGTTCGGCAAGATTTTCTCATTGCGCAGGGACTGATATCCGCTTATGAAAAAGGGGAAACACCTGATCCGCGATTGGAAGAAATGGCCTTGGCTCGATTGCGTCAGCTTTCGGCTCACGAAGTGGGACACACACTAGGGATCATGCATAATTTCGCAGCCAGTGTTAACGATAGATCGTCAGTAATGGATTATCCGCATCCTTACATCACTATGAAGAGAAATGGGGAAATGGATTTTTCTGCTTCCTATGAGGTGGGAATTGGTGATTGGGATAAGCGTACGATTATTTATGGCTACCAGGATTTCCCTTCAGGAGTAGATGAAAAGAAGGCTTTGGCGGACATTATTCAGGGGAATATCAACCAGGGTTTCCATTATATTACCGATCGTGATGCAAGGGCTCCTTCTGGTGCCAATCCACTGGCGCATTTATGGGACAACGGGGTGTCAGCGGTAAAAGAATTGAAACGCATGAGTGCGGTTCGATCACAGGCCATGGCCAACTTCAGTGAGAAAAACATCCCTGAAGGTGCTCCGATGGGAACCTTAGAGAATGTTTTGGTGCCGCTATATTTGATGCACCGATACCAAGTTGAGGCTGTCTCTAAGGTAATTGGCGGAGTTAATTATACCTATGCTAGTAGAGGGGATGGACAGGTCGTCAATCAAATGATTTCGCCTGCTACTCAGAAAGAAGCATTGGCTAGTTTGATGCTAACGCTCGATCCTGACTTCTTAAAAGTACCTGAGCATATCGTCAAATTGATTCCACCGCAACCACCGGGTTACAGTAGAGGCCGAGAATTGTTTAAGATCCATACAGGGCTAACATTTGACCCTATGGGAGCGGCAGAAAGTTCAGCGGATTACACCTTCAAGTTTTTGTTGCAACCTGCCCGCTTGGCCCGATTAATAGAACAATGTACTTATGATGCTTCTCAGTTATCGGTATTTGATATATTGAGTGGTCTTCAGCAAGCGACTAAAGAAGGACCCGGCGCTCCTCAGCTTCACAATGAATTGAAAAGGATGTCGCGTAAACTATATGTACATCACTTGATGGGGTTGGCCGGTAATAAAGGCATCATGTCACAGGTAAGTGCAGCCGCATGGTTGTACTTAGATGAGTTGAAAAAAGAAGCTCAGAATACCTTGGCCAGTGCAACGAGCCCTGATTCTAAAGCTCACAGTATGTATATTTTACAGCAAATCAATATTTTTGAAGAGAACCCCGGCGATTACAAAGTACCGCAAGCTCCAAGCTTACCCGATGGTTCGCCTATTGGGTGCGGAGACTTTCATTAATCGAAGGTTCACTGCATTAGTTATAGCCTTTATTTAGTGGGCTACATTTCGGAAATTCCATAAGGTCTTTTTTATGGAATTTCCGAAATATCTTCATCAATGATACCTAGTATTATATTTCCCTTCTGCTTCTCTTTCGTATTTTAAATGTTAAAAGATTATTTAATATCTGTCTCTTATACACATCTCCGAGCCCACGAGACCGAGGC
>CAJXUM010001272.1 GCA_913060855.1 uncultured Lewinella sp.
TCGGCAGCGTCAGATGTGTATAAGAGACAGACGCCTATGATCGTATACAGTTGATCGCCAAAGGGATTCTTGATACGCTTGCCTATGGGATCATCAATACCCAACTGCTTGGCAGCAGTCTCACTGATAATGGTAGCCAGGGAATCAGCTAGTCGTTCACTTGAAAAATTCCGCCCTTCTTTGAGCTTCATGCCTAAAGTAGGGATATAGTCCACATCAACTTGCCAAGCTTGTAAGGGCACTTGATCGGCTGGGTCAGCTTTCTCTTCGAGGTTATAGAAGGTTTGATTTCGAAATCCACCTGCACCCGGCAAAAATGGACTAATTGAGACATTTTCAACTTCTGCTAGATCTTTCAAGGCCGATTTGAAGGTAGAAATTTTGTCGCCAAGGGTGTAGGTATCATGAATTAAAATGACTTGCTCTTTTTCAAATCCAATCTTCTTATTCTGGATGTAGCGCATTTGATGATAGACCACCAAAGTGCCGATAATCAGGGCGGTGGAAATCGTGAACTGTACAACAACCAGGCTTTTCCGCAATAACCCGCTGTTCCGTCCCACACTTAATTGCCCTTTCAACACTTTGATCGGCTTGAAACCAGACAGGTAGAAGGAAGGGTATAAACCCGCTAAAACACCTGTACCTATCGTTGTTAGGCCTAATAGTGGCAAAAACCAAGGCACCTGATAAGGAATTGTCAAGGTTTTACCCGCCAAAGCATTAAAATGCGGCAAGAGGACTTCGGCCAATAAAAGGCCAAAACCAAACGCCAGCAAGCATAAAAAGATAGATTCCATTAAAAACTGACCAATGAGTTGTCCCTGACCGGATCCCAAGACCTTGCGCATTCCTACTTCCCTAGCTCGATTGGCAGAACGAGCCGTCGATAAGTTCACATAATTGACCAGGGCGATAAATAGTAAAAAGAACCCAATCACAGAAAACAACTGTACATAGCGCAGGTCTCCTCCGGCCTTGAGAGTGGGTCCGAAGCCGGCAGAGGATAAATGGATTTCTGATAAAGGCTGTAAGAAAAGGTTGTACTTGGAGCCAGTTCGAGTGACTTGTTCCAGATCCACTTTCAACTGTTCTCTAAACTGAGGGCCAAAATATTTCAATCCAAAAGCAAACAACTTATCGTTTAGTGCTTCTAGGTCAGCTCCTTCGGCCAATTGCACATAGGTAAAATAGATATTGCTCACCCAATTATTGGCATTGCTGCTGGGTACCGTGCTCATCGAAATATAATAGTCAAAGTCGAGGTGAGAATTACTGGGCCAATTTTCTATTACGCCCGTGATGGTAAATGCCTGATTTTCCGGATCATCATTTAGGATCAAACGCTTTCCTATTGGGTCTTCAGCTGGAAAGAATTGAGCCGCTACCTTTTCCGAGATAAGCATGGTATAAGGCTCCTTTAGCCAATTGGCAGGATCGCCTGCTAGCGATGGAAAATCAAATATTTCAGTAAAACTATGATCGATATAGACGAATTTCTCTTGAAAAGTACTCTCCTTACTGGCTTCTTGTCGCACCAGATTAGTACCCGCATTGGCCATAAAAGCATTCAGTCGGGCCGCATTTACGATCTCAGGGAATTCAGCCTGTAGCGTAGGAGCCGCAGGGGCAGGTAGCGCAGTGCCTTTGGCCACGGACTGATTGAGGTTGATATCAATGGCTACTCGATAAATATCATCTGCCTTTTCATGGTATTTATCATAACTAAACTCGTGATTGATGAATAGTAAGATGAGGATACAGCAAGCTACGCTTAAGGATAAACCAGCTATATTAATGATGCTGAAGAACTTCTGCTTGAGAAGCTGTCGAGTCGCAATCTTGAAGTAATTCCTAAACATAATTCATCGTTTTTTTAAGTTCTTGTAACGCCATAAATACTTACTGGTCACGCATCACTACGGCCGGATTGGCCACCGCTGCCCGAACGGTTTGGCTACCGATGGATAAGACGGCCAAGAGTAATATACCTCCGCTCGCTAGCATAAAGACCGTCCAACTATAGGAAATATGATAGGTGAAATTCTGTAGCCATCTCATAGAAACCCACCAAGCTAAAGGGCCAGCTATTAAAACCGAAAAGCCGATGAGTATAACCACATCTTTGGATAGTAAGCCAATGATGCTGCTGATCGAAGCACCCAGTACTTTTCGTAAGCCTACCTCTCGTCTCCGCTGTGCAGTCAGTATCGCTGCCAAGCCAAATAAGCCTAGGCAAGCGATCAAGATGGCCAAAATCGCAAAAATATTGAGCAAGGTGAGTGTTCTGCTTTCATTGGCATACTTACTCAGTACAAATTCATTCAAGAACGTATAGGAAAAAGGGGTGTTAGGATAATGCTTGGCCCAAGAGGATTCCAAAAATGCTAAGGTTTGCTCCAAGCGTCCCATATCAGTACGCACACCAATTGAATAGTATTGCGGGGGCATGGGTGTGATCAAAGTGGGATCGATATTTTCCCTCAGGGAAGAGGTATTAAAATCCTTGACCACGCCTATAATCTCTCCTACGAAATCGTTGATATAGACCACAATTTTCTGGCCGAGCAGTTCTGCAGGATCCTGATAACCTAGGGTCCGGCCTAAGGTTTCATTAACCACAATGGGTCGCAACTCATTCATAGCTGGATACTGATTCCCCATACGCTGCGCCTCTTGCGCCGTAATCCCTCGACCCGCCAGTAGTTCTAAACCATAGGCTGTCTCTTATACACATCTCCGAGCCCACGAGACCGAGGCTGATCT
>CAJXUM010001273.1 GCA_913060855.1 uncultured Lewinella sp.
TTATAAATCTCATAAGTGCGTTTGATATTCAATCTATTTCAGTCACATCAATTTTCACGAATGCAGGTCGTTCATCTTTCTCTTGGCAGGTGATATTTACCTCTTTCAGTGAAATTTTGTCCACATGTCGAATGTACATGCCATAGGCCGGTATTTGCTTGTGTAGGTAAAACATGTTTGGATAGGCATGCGGCTTTTCTGGAAAATCCTCCACCTTGGTTCCCAAACCGGACGTACTCAAGTTCAAGTTGGAGAAGCTTATATTTTCAATAGGAGAAGTTGACCTGCCTTCAATCAAGATTCCCAGATTCCCCAGATTGTTTCCGGTAATATTCTCAAAACTGATGTTCCTGATCGTCCCCAATTTGCTGGGCATCGCTCTATCTGGCCAGTAACTCTTCCAATATTCGCTATTCAATTGAGACAGTACTACACTCAGAGAAGATGGAAACCCATCAGTGGTACAATCTTTCACAACGACATCTTCCAATTTACCTCCATTAGACACATTGAGGAAGATGCCGTTTTGAGGGTCGTACTGTGTACCAGGTGGCTCGCTTGCCCCTTCGAAATGACAATCAGAGATCAAGACATTGCGTATGGTACCAAAGGTCTGCGGACCTGTTTTAAACCCACACACCCTACTCCTGCCAATGCAATTTCGAATGGTAATGTTTTCCATTACAATCTCGGGAGTACCACTTTTCAAGGTAATGGCGTCATCATCTGCTTCGACTTCTACGTTTTCGACCAGCACATTGCGACAGTCAGAAATGGCCAAACCATCCGGTGTGTTACCCCCGAAATTAGAAATGAATACATTACGAATTAACAAGGTATCGACATTGATGGGCTGTACGGTCCAATGGGAAGAATTTTTGATGGTCAACCGTCCGTCCGCCCCTTCTATTTTCATATTCGTACATCGGATAAATCGAATCGTATTTACGGCCTCCGGACGCTTTAGGTTGAGGTTGGGATGTTGCCCATTGCCATCAATCACCCCTGCGCCCTGAATGGCTGCATTGGTAGCATCGATCGCCACAATCATCACCCGCTTGGGATAGCGATCTTCCCGCAAAAAGAAGGTTTCATAAACAGGTGCTACCTCCTCGTACTTTTCGTAGTCTGATGTCCCCAATAGTTCTGCTCCTTCATCCAGGTGTAAAATCACATTGCTCTTTAGAAATAGTGTGCCGGTGGTGTATTTACCTTCTGGTAGTCGCACCAAGCCTCCTCCTTTTTCATAGACCTCATCAATGGCCTGCTGAATAAGCACCGTGACATCATCCCCCTCTCCTGTAGCGCCAAGATTACCAATGTTAATTTCCGTGGCCTGTTGGGTACAAGTCAACAGAAAGCTAGCTGAGCAAAGCATGAATAGGTAAACTTTGATTGAATCCATAGCGTTGTGGTTAATCAGTTGGAATAAATTCTAGCTCATCCGATCTAAGGGTTTCATTCCCCCGAAAGACGCACCTGTATCTTCGTTTTACCTCCTTCAACTGTCCATGCCGGAATTCGAATTTCGATTCGTTTCAGGCCTTCTTTCTTGGTATCTAAATAGAATGGAGGAGGAGAAAGAGAGATGACAGATAAGGTAAATCCTGGATGTGAAGGATGTTCTATTTTTAAACTTTTCCCGTCTTGTTTTAATAGGGCGCCCCCTTTCACGATTTCCACATCTGCCTGCGTCATCAGTTGCCAGGTGATCCATTCTGTTTCTTTTGCCAGCTCGATATTGTCTTCTATCAGGAGTGATCGGGGGCCGTCTTTTACGAACCTACGACTGACGCTTTTTAATTGCCCCTCAAAGGTGGGGGTCATATCAATAGTAGCTTCCGGCTTTTTCCCAGTCGAGAAGTCAACAATTGTTGCTTTTCCATCTACGATATGCAGTTGGTTATTAACTGAAAGGGTGCTGTGGCCAAAATTGCCTTTATTGAGTAATTTCCATCGGTCACATTCCTGGCAACTACTCCACAATCCAAAGCCCGTTCTTTCAATAAGGCCATACCTACCCGTATTACCAGGATCGACAACCCACCGCACACCATCGAGTTCAAATACAAATGAACCGCCATCCATATTCCCGTGACTGACCGATCCCCGACCGCCCTTTCCGCCGAAATAATATTTATTTGGGTCGTTATCTCCACCGGTAAAAAACACCACCGGGTTCGGTCCATCACCACTCCATGCCGAGGGAATGGCCTTCTCTCCTTTTTCTTCATATTGTGATATCCACACCAGTGCCGGTGCTGCCAATCTGGATAGATTCCCCATTTCTTTGGGAGAACGCATGAATTTTTCTCTTTCGAAGAAGGTCTTATTCCCTGTTTTAGCGGCAAACCAGGCCAGGGTAATATCTCCATTACGGCTGCTTCTCTCGCCACTATCGGCAAAGTTGTAGACTAAACCCGTTGGTCCAACGGATAAAACCCTAAATACTGCGCTCTTTTCAAAACCAGGGTACTTCAACATGCCGAAGTCGGTTCCGAAAGCGCTTTCAAACATGGCTGCTGTCACAACGGAAAAAGAGGTTCCATAGCGCCAGTAGGTGGCACCTTCCGGGTAAACCCCATCGGGGCCATATTGGGTCAAAGCATTTACCATGCCGTCTATAGCTCGGTGAAGGGTTTTAGCCGCCAATTCAGGTTCAACTTCCGCAACAACAATCGAAGCGGCTATCATCCCACCATTACAAACCTGGTTCCAGTCTGTCTCTTATACACATCTCCGAGCCCACGAGACCGAGGCTGATCT
>CAJXUM010001274.1 GCA_913060855.1 uncultured Lewinella sp.
CGAGATCAGCCTCGGTCTCGTGGGCTCGGAGATGTGTATAAGAGACAGCTTATTAGGTGCATTTAGATTGAGCAATAGGAAGTTATTTTCTAATAACTGAGCGGGTTGCTGAGCGGCCATGATGAATCGCCAAGGCGTATCAAAAGCGCCTTCTTGTTTTACTTCTCCGTCCAATTGGGATTTCAAGCTACCTGATCCAGGGGTCTTATTGATTAATTTCATTCTAGCATAATCCACTAAAGCCGCTTCGCCAATGGCCACAAAAAGAGAATCCGTGTACTGAATTAGCATAGGTCTTTCCTTGGCTTCTTCTATCTCAGCCACCTTAATCTTTGTGATTTCACTTTGCGCTCTACTAGAGACCCAGGCCATGGCATCAGGAGGCAGCTGAAATTCGGTCAGTTCATCTACGATATGTCTTTTCCTTGGCCGTTTCCCAAATTCATAGCGGAAGGCGACTCCCTCCTCATAGGCTCGGATGCGGAGGTCAAATGACTGGTCATTTCCTTCGAAAGTAACCAAGGCCTCATTATAAATATCCGGGTATTCGTTGCGCTCACCGTATACAGGTTCCCAAGTGGTATTTACTGACTTCGTGATTACTTTTTTGATGAAAATGTTTTCGGCTGGATTACTCCCGTCCGCAAACTTAAAACCCAAAGCCGCCTTCCTAATGATGGATTTTCCTTTAAAATCGACACCATAGTATAGCGCGGCATTTTCTGCATCCACTTCCAAATTGAATAGAAATGAATCCTCTGGACTACTTAGCCAAACGCTATTCTTCCTCGAACAGGATACAATGAATACAGCAATTAAAATGATGCATAGTGTATTGAATAGAATTGTTTTCTTCATGGCGTATAATTAATGGCTTTTTATCAAAAGAATACCTCCTTCAAGAGAAAGGCGATTGTACGAACGATACTAGACAAAATTGCTGGGGTAAACAAGCCCAAACATGAAATTATCCTGTCAATTTCAATATACTGATCTTTCCATTTTCTTCGGTTCAATACAGTCTTACACTCATTATACTTCGGCACATTACTTCTATTCGCTATTCTCGCCCAAGCTGAGAAACTCTCACCTATACACCCGATATTCCAACAATTGGGCTACCTTTGCAGCCTTATATACAATAATATGACTTTCAAAGCTTTAGGAATTATAGAACCTATCCTGAAATCACTACAGGCCGAAGGATATGAAAACCCCACACCCATTCAAGAAAAATCAATTCCGATTTTAATGCGTGGGAAAGATTTATTAGCCTGTGCGCAAACAGGGACTGGAAAAACAGCCGCTTTTGCTATTCCCATTCTACATCACCTCTACAACCAAGGACCGCAAAATAGGGCAGAGCGTAAGATTAAAGCACTCATTATTACGCCAACCAGGGAGCTGGCTATTCAGGTAGCAGAGAGCTTCACCGTTTATGGCAGGTTCACAAAACTAAGGACCACAGTTATATTTGGTGGGGTGAAGCAGGGGCCGCAAACGCAGGCACTCAATCGTGGCGTGGATATACTAGTAGCTACACCAGGACGTTTATTGGATCTCATTGATCAAGGTTACATCAACCTAAGCCATATAGAATATTTTGTCTTAGATGAGGCGGATCACATGCTCGATATGGGCTTTATCCATACCATCAGAAAGATCATTACCCTTTTACCAAAAAAACGGCAGTCTTTATTTTTCTCGGCTACTATGCCACCTGCTATTGTCAAGCTATCGGGCAAAATCCTAGGTGATCCCGAAGAAGTCGTGGTAAAACCAGAGCAAAAAACAGCGGAGCGGGTAGAACAGGCCGTTTACTTTGTACACAAAAAAGATAAAGTTAAGCTACTCATTCACCTACTGGATACCAAAAACGCCGACTCCACCTTGGTCTTTTCTCGTACCAAGCATGGGGCTAATAAAATCGTCAAATTACTGCAGCGAGCCAATATATCGTCGGAAGCCATTCATGGAAATAAGACGCAAGCTGCTCGGCAAAAGGCCCTCGGGAATTTCAAGAGTGGCGATACAGCAGTATTAGTAGCGACAGATATCGCAGCGCGCGGAATCGATGTGGAGGAACTAGCCTTGGTGGTTAATTATAATCTACCCAATGTACCAGAGACCTATGTACACCGTATCGGCCGAACCGGTAGAGCCAGTGCTAGTGGCATCGCTTTGTCTTTTTGTGATGAGGAAGAAAGAGCTTACTTGAAAAGTATCCAAAAACTAACAGGCCAACGCATTCCTATCATCAAAGATCATCCGTTTCCAGATGATGGTGCCGGTGAATTCACTCAGACTAGCCAGAGCAGAAATCCTCCCAAATCACCTACAGCTAATCGTAATAAAAATCGACGCTATCCACCCAGAGGAAGATCATAAACGGATGACAGTTGAGCGCTTCTTTGAAGGTATAAATCATGCATAAACTTCTACTAACACTCTTATTGACGCTGTTGATAATCGCTTGTAGTAGCACCCAGCAGCTACAGCGACAAGCTCGCAAATTTCAACAATCCAAGAATTACAAGCACCTGCAACAGGTATTGACACTCTTACCTGAAGAGATCGATACCGCCTACGTAAAAAAGTTATTAGGCGAACCGATTGATATGGGGTTTGACTATCGCTATTTGACCGATTCTGTGAGTCCTCAGGGCTGTGCAGTGGGAGCGGTATTTCATATTGATGAGTATGGCCAGATAGATCCTGTCTCTTATACACATCTCCGAGCCCACGAGACCGAGGCTGATCTCG
>CAJXUM010001275.1 GCA_913060855.1 uncultured Lewinella sp.
CGAGATCAGCCTCGGTCTCGTGGGCTCGGAGATGTGTATAAGAGACAGAAGATATTCTTATCCAATCATTACACAATTAACATTTACGAACATGAAAACCTTCATTTGTATTTCGTTTTGCTCTTTATTAAGCTTTCAACTTTCAGCTCAAGAACCTGAATCAGATATTGAAGCAAGCACACACTATGAAAGTGTCCCCGATTATCCTCAAAGTACTACGGCTGGAACATTACTAGGGAGAATTGTAGACGGCTTTGGGTTTAGGTACTATTGGGTTTCTAAAGATTTGAGGCCAAAGGATTTGGATTATCGTCCTTCTTCTGAGAGCAGAAGTTCTTTGGAAACCTTGAGTCATATTAATTATATGGTTATATTTATGGAAAACACCTTGATGGGTGAGGTAACTGCATTTCCCGAGCCCGTTTTGGACAAGTCTTATTCTAATTTGAGAGCAAATACTTTAGAACGGATTCAATCCATCAGTGATAAACTACAAACCATGGATGAAGAAAGTATTTCAAAATTGGCAATTAAAATCAAAGCAGGTCCGGATAAGATGGAATTTCCGATATGGCACTTACTCCAGGGCCCCATTGGAGATATGTATTATCATTTAGGGCAAGTGGTGAGTTTTAGACGAACAACTGCTAATCCAATTGACCCCACAGTACAGCCTTTTTTTGGAAAAAGAATCAATCCGTAAAATTCGGTTCTCGGAGCATCATTTTCTGGCTATTGTGGATTGTGGGTTTACGGATTGGCTAATTCGAAACCCACAATTCACAATAAAAACAGCTGCACGCTTCATCAGGAATAGAATAAGTATTTCCTCAAAATATGAGTTGATTTATGTTTTTGTTTAAGGGAGGTAGGCGTTCCGTCAATCAAGATAACACCGCATTCCCGCCCCTATGCCAAGTAGAGGCTGTCAACATGAATTCGGCCGAATAAATACCCCTACTTCTCCCCCACCTCATGCAACAACTCCATTCCAGTAGAAGAACGAGGGATAAACCCTGGCCATGTTTCTTCATTGGAATTTTCCTTTACCCCCAAGTATTTTCCATAATCCTGCTGCTTTAGGTGTACACCCAGGAAGGCCGTCACAAAGTGTTGATTGATATTATTGATGCGGCGCTCATCCCAGGAAGGTTCTGCGTAACGGTAATATTCGTCAATATGCAGGCCGGGCTGTAAAGCATCTGCTGGTGGAGGATTGGGTGCCACATTGTGTCGCGCATTGGCATAGGTCAATAGATAGCGGTCTGCATTCACTGCACCCGTATAAATAGCCTTGATCCCCTTTTCATTACCCGATACATCATCCTCACTTCCAGCGATAAAAAAAGTAGGCACTTTCAAGCCTTTCAGGGTTTCTGCATCCCAGACACCTTGTTTCATCCCCCATGGCGCAAAGGCAACCACCGCTTTTATTCTCGAATCATAGGATTGCTTAAATTCTTCGCTTTCCATACCACGCGTCATCAAGGCCTTGCTACCACCTGTCATCCCCGTAAAGAGATTAATGGCCTTATCACTATAGGCTGCACCTGCCGCATTGAGCGCACCGTAACCTCCCATTGAATACCCAACAACTGCTGTATGCTCAGCATCTACCAGGCCGGATAAGAAATGATCGTTCTTGGCTTTACCCAAGTCGGCTACTTGATCCACTATGAACAAAATATCTTTTGATCGATTGAGTAAGGTACTCGGAAATCCTGCGGCATCTCTAAAGGTAGATTCGGTATGATCTATCGCCACCACGACGTAGCCCTTAGAGGCCAGATTCTCTGTCAGATAAGTCATTAAATACCGAGAGCCCACATAACCGTGAGAAACGACCACCAAAGGGAATGCCCCATCAGCTTTTACCGGCGCTGCATCCCTGGTTGCTCTTCCATAAAAGGTAAAGGGTATGGTTGGTCTTTTAGGGTTACCGGCTGTTCCCATTACTTCTTCATAACTAATCAAACCGCCCTCTTCCCCCTTATTGGTCGTAGGGTACCAAACTTCTATTTTTAAGGGCCGATCGTACAATGGGTCTTTACCCTCTTTTGAATTAAGAACATCGACTTGTCCTTTATTTACCAATTCGAGTGTTCGCACGCCAACCGAGTAAGCTCCCCGAGCGGACAACTCTGGTGCATCTGGTAAGGCATCGCCATAAACGAATGTGTTTTCTTTTGCCTGGGCAAAGGAGGAGACCGGAGTCAGTATTTGGAATAACAAAAAACTGCTTATGACAATGAGTATAGATTGAATTTTCATGCTCGGTTTGTTTTAGACAAGGAAGTTATGTTGAAAGATCGCACAAAATAACTTTTTCATTCTTAGCACTTACTCCCTCTTCAAGAATAAGTCAATTTTGGAAGAATGCAGGGCAGCTAACGCGTAATGTTGAAGAGGTGAATGGGTGAAGAGGTGAGAAAGCCACCACTTCACAAACTTCCCCTTGCCCTAGCTGCCAGTAGTACAGCGGAAGAAAATAAGAAAAGGCTGCCCGAAGTGTACGTAAACCTAATGCCCCTTGTACTGTTTCATTTGCACAACAACCATAAGCAATACTATGTCTATTCGTCTTTTTAGCCTTTTCCTGTCCTTCATTCTCCTCTCTACTTGCGAAGCGCAAGAAAAAGCGCCCCCCACGACAGGAGAAGACACCTATACCTTTAAAACGCCATCCAGAGATGGAATTGGCAAGTACTATCTCTGTCTCTTATACACATCTCCGAGCCCACGAGACCGAGGCTGATCTC
>CAJXUM010001276.1 GCA_913060855.1 uncultured Lewinella sp.
ATACGATATCAGCCTCGGTCTCGTGGGCTCGGAGATGTGTATAAGAGACAGGTCTATGGGTATGCCAGTTATCATCAGTGACCAAACGCCTTGGAAAGCTTTACAAAACCTAGGAGTGGGATGGGATATTCCACTTAATGAACCCAGTCAATTCACAACAGCTATCTCTGAAGCCATATTGATGAGGCCAGAACAGTATCAAAAAATGTCCAAAGCTGCATGGCAATATGCGAAAGATTTTATAGGTAATAGTCACTTGGAAGAACGATACCTGACTATGTTTGGCTTCGCTACCGATCTTACATCCATTCACAAAAGATAATCGCTCTATAACAATTTCCCATGTACACATTAGGACTTAACGCCTACCACGGAGATTCCTCCGCCTGCATTTACAAGGATACCCAACTGGTTGCCGCTACCGAAGAAGAGCGCATTCGTCGCCTCAAGCATTGGGCGGGGCTACCAACGGAAGCGATCCAGTTCTGCTTAAAGGAAGCAGGAATTACTTTAGCGGATGTGGACTACATCACTGTATCCCGTGACCCCAAAGCCAAAATTGGGAAAAAAGCGCTCTATGCCCTGAAGAAAGGCATTAGTCTAGGTAGCATTCAGGATCGTTTAAAAAACTCCTTCAGTATCAAGAGTATCAAAGAAGATATAGCGCAGCAATTGGGAGTGGATGTAAAATCATTAAAAGCGAAGGTTCAATTTATTGAGCATCATCGAAGCCATATGGCTTCCGCCTTTCATGTGAGTCCCTATGAGGAATCCGCAATTCTAACGGTTGATGGCATGGGAGATTTTACGTCTACCATGCGCGGGGTAGGCAAAGGCAATAAGATTGAAATTTTTGATAGTGTTTCTTATCCGCATTCACTGGGAATGTTTTACACAGCATTCACTCAGTATTTGGGATTTCCACACTATGGCGACGAATATAAAGTTATGGGACTGTCCCCTTATGGCCAAGCACTTCATGTCGACAAGGTGCGTGATGTCGTACGAAAAACATCCAATGGCTTGTTTGAGTTAAATGAAAAGTACTTCAGACATTTCAAAGAAGGTGTTTCCATGAGTTGGGAAAGTGGTTCTCCACATGTGGAGCCCTTGTTTAGTGATTATATGATAGCGCAGTTTGGGCCTTTGCGCCAAAAGGGAGAAGCCCTGGCCCAATATCACATGGATCTTGCCGCTTCAGTACAGCGCTACTGCGAAGAAATTATCTTTTACCTAGCAGAAGGGCTATACAAAAAAACGGGTTTAAAAACACTCTGCTTAGCAGGTGGAGTAGCTCAAAATTCGGTAGCAAATGGCAAACTCATCGCCAATACTTCTTTTGAAAAACTGTTTGTTCCTCCGGCAGGACATGATGCAGGAACTTCGGTGGGATCTGCTTTGTATCATTTACATCATACTAAAAATTTGCCCCGTCCTCCATTCGCCCATCAAGCTTATACTGGCGTACGATTTGATAACGATCAGATAGAGGCTTATCTTAAGAAAAGAAATATTTCTTATACTCGATATGAGGAAGAAGAGTTGATAGAAGTGGTTAGTAATCGCCTCTTGGATGCAGGTGTAATTGGTTGGTATCAAGGGCGGGCCGAATTTGGCCCACGTGCATTGGGTAATCGATCGATCATCGTTGATCCCAGACGAGAAGATGCTAAGGCACTTCTAAATGCCAAAATAAAAAAACGAGAGAGTTTCCGCCCCTTTGCGCCTTCAATATTGCGAGAAGCTACTGGCGATTTCTTTGAAGAGGTAGATAGTGTACCTTTTATGGAAAAGGTCTTCAAGATAAAAGTCGAAAAAAGAGATTTAATACCTGCGGTGACACATGTCGACGGCACGGGTCGATTACAAACCGTTGATGCCAAAGATAATCCGCGCTATCATCGCTTGATTCAGCGATTCGGGGAGAAGTCGGGTGTACCCATCCTTTTAAATACCTCATTTAATGAGAACGAGCCAATAGTAGATACCCCAGAACATGCTTTGGAGTGTTATTTACGGACTAATATGGATATGTTGGTACTGGAAAATTGTGTGGTGGAGCGGTAATTGTAATTGTAGTCATATTTTTTGACTAAAAATCACCATTGCTGAGTTGATGTATCAAAAATGAGTACGAAGTTAATTGTTGAGTTGAAAGATATAACCCCGGAATGGATTGCTGATTTACAACAGCAGTATTCAGATGCCACTTTGGAAATTAGTATTATCAATACAAAAGGGGTAGCGCAAATGAATGACGAGCAATTTTGGAATATTATATCGCTACTTGATTGGCAGCAAGATCAAGATGACCTTATTTTACAACCTGCGGTGGAGACCTTGAAACAGTATGCCGTAGATGATATTTATTATTTTCAGGATATTCTAGCTGAAAAGTTGTTTGATTTGGATCGACAAGTTTTTGCGGAACAAATCGGTGATCGCAAGTATGGGGAAAAAAAGCATTTCTCCGTAGATGTTTTTTTATATGCGCGTGCATGTGTTGTGGCGAATGGAAAATATTTTTTCACAAGCGTACTGCATGATCCGACAAAGATGCCTAAGTCCTATTCTTTTGAGGCGCTACTTTATTTAGCTGCCAAAGCTTATGAAGATAAAACAGCGCTCCGCTGGACCTATCTTCCCAAAAAGAGTTATGAAACCTTTTCCAATAGAAAAGGTTGGAATGGGAAAAGTTGGATGGCTGCTATTTTATAGGACTGACTGCTGTCTCTTATACACATCTGACGCTGCC
>CAJXUM010001277.1 GCA_913060855.1 uncultured Lewinella sp.
GAGATCAGCCTCGGTCTCGTGGGCTCGGAGATGTGTATAAGAGACAGTTATTTAATGGGTTTAATTATGCTAGTAATGAGTACGCATTTACTAGCGCAGCAAACCGACCTACAAGGGATAGAACAAACCTTAGGGTATTATCTAGATGGAGGTACGAATAGTGATAGAGCTATGGTAGCTAAGGCTTTTCATCCTGAGGCAGAGTTGAAATTTGTAAAGGATGGAAAATACCAAGAAATCAGCATTGCTGACTTTTTGGCTAGAATCAAGCCTGGGAAAAAATCAGATCGTATTACCAGTATTAAGTACATCAACATCACTGGACATGTCGCCAGTGCAAACGTTGAGATTGAGTATGCCGATTTTAAATTTATTGATTATTTCAACCTATTGAAAATTGAGGGAGAGTGGAAGATTGTCAATAAGATCTTTTATCGACAGGAAAAAGGGGAGAAAGGCTCATGAGGTATGCCAATCAAATATCATTGGGTTTTCTCTGTCTATGGCTCTGCTCTTGCGCAAGCCCTGCAGCAGAAAAAATAGAGGCTGCTACGGTATTGGAAGCTTGTTTTTCCTACCATGATCCCAATAATGAATGGCCCAGTTGGGCGGGAGAATATGTAGTGATAGAGCCGCGTCTGCGGAGTGCTGGGCGTCGATCGGAGGTGGTTTTGGACCCATCGGCAGGTGTTTTTGAGATAGAACGTGCCTATGGAGCGGACATCATCCGAAGGACTTTTTCCAGCTCGGGCCACCAAGCCTATCTAAATGGCCAGGTGATAACAGATACAGCGCTCATTAATCAACATCGGTTGACATCGGAGCGGTCTGAAGGTCATCGACAGTTTTATACCTTGATGTTGGGTATGCCTGTTAGTTTGAAAGGCAGGTATCGTTTACTGAGTCCTATGGCCATTCCCATGCAATGGAAAGGCTATGAAGTTTACAAGGTGGAAATGGAAGTGGAGGATGCCCCTATTGCTACACATTGGGAATTATTTGTAGATTCGAAGAATTATCGCTTGCGCGCTTATCGGTTATTGCCCGAAGATGGGGTGGGGGAGTATCTCATGCTGGACCAAGAGATGGAAGTGCGCGGGATGAAATGGCCACGGGTAAAGCACTGGTATGCTAGCGAGAATGATGAATACTTGGGAAGCGATTTGATACTAAGTGTTTCAGCTATAGATGACTGACGAATTATATTTAACTTTTTTGACAGGGATTTTCCTAACGGCTGCCCTATTTTATGTGGTGCTGTTTTTCGGATTTAGCCGGAAAGCAGCCTTCCTCTTTTTTGCCCTTTTCTGTATAAGTTATGCCGGTAAAATTGTTTTTAATTCGTCTTTGGACTTCATGGATTTTGGTTTGACGGGCGGGCGTGAAGATGGAGCCCGGGCGATTTCCTACTTTTTGGGCGGAGTCGCCTTGATTGGCTTTCTCCTTTACGAGTTTGAGGTGGCTTCTCGTGCGAAATGGCTTCTCCTGTTTATACTTGTTGCTTCCGTTATATACTGGGGTAAATTGTTGTCTTATTCCTTAGTGTTTATGCCGGTGGGGATGACAATCACGGTCTATGCTTGGTATCGACAGAAGGAGGGGAGTGTGCTGGCCTTTGTAGGTTTACTAGGCCTCGGTGTATTCAATTATTTGGACCATGGTCAGCATTTGGTATTTCTTGGGTTTTTCATGGGGGTATTGTTTTTTATTGTTTGTATGACTTTATCGGTGGGTCGGCAGGTGGCGCAGCAATTTCAATTGCGGCAGGAAGCCACGATGCGTTCTTCTCTGTTGGAAAATCAACTGCTTAAAAAAAGCATTCAACCTCATTTTATCTTAAACTCCTTGGCATCCTTACAAGAATTGATCGACCAACAGCCTGCTAGTGCTTCGCAATTTGTAGACAGCTTAGCGGCCGAATTTCGCTTATTGACTTCGGTCGTTGGCCGCTCACTCATTCCCATCGAAGAAGAGTTGCGACTCTGCAAAGCTCATCTTGAAATCATGGAATTTCGAAAGAATGCTCGCTTTCACTTGGAGGTAGATGGAATCACCGGAGATGAAAAAGTTCCGCCTGCGCTCTTTCACACGCTGATAGAAAATGGATTGACGCATGGGTATGGTGAAAAACGGATGGGGCGATTTAGCCTTCGCAAAGAAAGTATCAATAAGGGATACCGCTACGTACTTTTCAACGATAGCGAGACAAATGTTAAGCTGGAAGCGAAGGCTGGGTCAGGAACGGGCTATAAATACATTGAGGCTCGCCTGGTTGAAAACTACGGCGATCAATGGGCGATTCAAGCAGGCCCGGTTGTAGGTGGCTGGGAGGTGAAAATATCCATTTTTAATTCACAGACATGAAAATACTAATTGTCGAAGATGAGGATTTAATCGCGCAACGGTTGGCGCGACTTTCCCGTCAAATTGTGGGCCATAAGTTGCGGCAATTGACGGTGCTTCCCACTTTGGAAGCTGCCGAGCTCTACCTCAAATCAAATACTATCGATTTGCTGTTATTGGATTTGAATTTGAATGGGAAAGATGGCTTTCAACTATTAAAAAATCTTACGGCTCACGCTTTTCATACCGTCATCGTTTCCGCCTATACTGAAAAAGCCATCGAGGCTTACGAATTCGGAGTCCTCGACTTCGTCTCCAAACCCTTCAACGAAATTCGCCTTTCCAAAGCCTTTGACCGATATTTTGATGCTGTCTCTTATACACATCTCCGAGCCCACGAGACCGAGGCTGA
>CAJXUM010001278.1 GCA_913060855.1 uncultured Lewinella sp.
TCTACACTATCCTCTTCGTCGGCAGCGTCAGATGTGTATAAGAGACAGGTGCTTGGCCGGGCTAGGTCTATTCTCTATATCCTTATTCTCCTCCTTGTATTATTATCAAAAAAAGGATTTATAGTGAGAAAAGCCTTTCCATTCGGATAAACAATATACCCCATATGGGCTAGGGGAGCTTGCCAGGAAAAATCCTATCTTGGAAGCAAAAGAACTTCACCATTGCAAAAACGCCCCATACATATCGCCATAATCGAAGATGATGATGAAATTCGTCAGACCTTGGCATTGATCATCAAAGGGACTAATGGCTTTTTTTGCTCGGCCACTTTCCCCGATTCCGAGTCAGCCCTCGCTCAGATTAAGGATTTGGTCGTAGATGTTATGTTGGTAGACATCGAATTACCAGGCATTACGGGTATTGAAGCGGTAAGTAAGATTAAACAACTCAAACCGGATGTTGATTGCTTGATGTTGAGTATTCGGCAAGACGATGAGGCTGTTTTTAATTCCATTCGAGCAGGCGCAGCAGGTTATTTACTGAAAGACACGCCACCGGCTCAGATACTCCGTGCCATCGAAGAGGTCCATCAAGGAGGTGCCCCTATGAGTATGCAAATTGCCAGGAGAGTCCTACAATCTTTTTATCCCACCCAAAAGTCCCCACTGAGTGAGCGAGAGACCGAAATTCTGCAATTATTGAGCGATGGGCTCAACTATCGGTCTATCGCCGAAAAGATCTTCCTTTCTCCCCATACCATCAAATCCCATATCAAGAACATCTATTCCAAGCTTCATGTCCACAGTCGGGCAGAGGCGGTGAAAAAAGCCATTAAGGATAAGCTGATCTAAGAAGAAGCTGCTATTCCTCGCTTAAACCTTCTAAGCACTTAACCTTCTAAACCATCTTCCTTCAGAATACCCCATCTGGGTGATTGCCTTAGCCCTCATTAAGCGGATATATTTGGCTAGAAAAAAAACGCCAAAATCCATGAAGTATTCGCTTATTTATTTGCTTAGCATGCTAATCTTACCGCTTGCGCTACATGCACAAGAGCGCAAGAAAACAGAATTCATTCCAGGAGATCGGGAGATTTTCGTGGATAGTTTAAAACGAGAGCTGTTTGGTGAATTTCCCTCTAAATGGGATATCGATCAAGGCAACGTCGAAGTCATGCGCTTTGAGGAGGGGAATGTAATCGGTTTTACCGCATCTAATTCTAATGTGTTCCCCCTGATGAAGGAAAAAGACTATTTGCCCGAAAGGTTTACCATTGAACTGGAAGTCTATTTCCACAATTACGGAAATGAGGGCTATACGATGTATTTCAATGGAAGAAAAATCTCTTTCCGCATCAATCGAGATGGAATCAAGAGCACGGCTGGCTATATCCGACGCCCCCAGAAAAACCCAGTAGGTTGGCGCCGAGTACAAGTTTCTTTCAATAAAAGAGCACTCAAGGTCTATTATCAAGGTGAGCGGCTACTCAATCTTCCTCGCGTAGTCGAACGTCCTACCCGAATGAGTATCAATGCCCTGAGTCATGGTGGATCGAAAGAAAAATATGCTATGATCCGAAATATTCGGATGGCGGAGGGAGGCGTTCCACTATATAACAGGCTGGTGACGGATGGCAGACTAGAAATGAATAATATACATTTCGATCACAATGAAGCCACCATCAAGTCTAATTCACTTAGCGTCCTACAGGATATCGCAGATATGCTCAATCAGCACCCCGATATCAAATTGAGTATCGAAGGGCATACCGATAGCGATGGAGACACCGATTCTAATCAAGCCTTATCAGAGAAGAGGGCGGAAGCCGTCAAGCAAGCCTTAGTTGAAAGAAAAATCCAGTCCGACCGACTAAGCACCAAAGGCTGGGGAGAGAGTCAGCCAATAGCTGAAAACGATTCCGCCGAAGGAAAATCACAGAATCGCCGCGTCACTTTCATTTTATTATAACTTCTAAAACCCAAACCATGAAAATCCTTATCAAACCCTTTTATGTCCTCTTAAGTCTTTGCCTTTTCCTAAATATCGGATGTAAGAAAGATAAAAACAACCCCGTGCTCGGGGATGATAATTGCGAGATTTCTTATACCATTGATGGGCAAAACAACACTTCAGAACCCGCCGTTTGCGTATACTTAGATGGGACGCTGCAAATGGGTCTTGTAGGCTCAAATGATATTGTCATTCAAGTTAATGAACTCTTTGGCACCACTAGTATTCAAGCACCGAGTGGCAACTTAATCATCATCGTCGGATTGAATAATGGGAGCCTGCGCTTGGGAATAGAAAGTGGGAGTCTTACCGTCACCGAATTTAACAGCAACAAAGCCAAGGGAACCTTTAGTGGTACCTTTCGGGATGTCTTAGATTTTAGTATGACTGGCCCTACTTACGAACTAACTAATGGTAAGTTTGAGGCTAATTTTTGAGTAGGGTGTAAAATTTCTGCTCTAGACTTCAGAAGTTTCCCCAGTCACATCCGACGAAACTTCTGAAGTCTTGTCTACTTCAACTTAGCCTGAAAAAACTCAATCGTCCTTTCCCAAGCCAAATTCGCAGCCTCCCAATCATAGCGCGGCGTAGTATCATTGTGGAAACCATGATTAACATTTGGATACAGGTGCGCACTGTATTCTTTATTGTTTTCCTGCAACGCCTTTGCGTAATCTGGCCAACCGGCATTGACCCTGTCTCTTATACACATCTCCGAGCCCACGAGACCGAGGCTGATCTCG
>CAJXUM010001279.1 GCA_913060855.1 uncultured Lewinella sp.
GAGATCAGCCTCGGTCTCGTGGGCTCGGAGATGTGTATAAGAGACAGGTATATGTGCACGCTCAAAAATGTAGAAACCATGGAGGAGCGTTCAGCAGCCGGGCTGTCTTCAACGAGTGGCGTCCTCTTCTTAAGTGTCCCTGGCTATTCAAATCCAGGTCGATCAGGATTCAAAACCGGAGATGTGATTGTAGCTTTTGCAGGCAAGCCAGTTACAGACTATGAACAATTGAAGTCCATCATCAAAGAAAATAAAACAGCTAAGGAATTAGTGTTTGAAGTCATGCACAATCAGCAGAAAGTAGAGCTTAAGCTAGAATTGTGAAGAGGTGAAATTGTGAAGAGGTGAAGCGCTAACACGGGGCAAGACTTCTGAAGTTTCCTGTAACCATGGCCGGGAAAACTTCTGAAGTCTAGGCAGGGGAGAAACTGTGAAGAGGTGAGTGGGTGGGTGAAGAGGTGAAGGTATTTTCAGCCATAATGCCACCACTTCACTACTTCGCCTCTTGACAAATCTGGAGAATAGCTTTGATGCGTTTGCCCTAGATCGTATATTCCCTATCGGAAGCTTTAGCGCTTATTGATGGAAGGAAAACAATTACTTATCAACTAATACAAATGCAAATACGTTTAGATCGGCATATTCAACTCTCATATCTTCTATTTCTCCTACTGTTGGTGCTAAGTTCTTGCGCTGAAGAACAAGTCGATTTTAATGCCGAAATCCGTCCGATCCTGAATGAGCATTGCGTGAGTTGTCATGGTGGCGTAAAGCGATCCGGAGGTTTTGGCTTGGTCTTTAGAGAAAATGCGCTTAAAGAAACCGAGAACGGGAAATTGGGTATTGTGCCAGGGCAATCTCAGAAAAGTGAAATGTATAGCCGTTTGATCCATCCTGACCCGGAGATGCGTATGCCCTTGGAAAAAGCACCCTTGAAAAAAGAAGAGATCAAGCTCATCAAAAAATGGATAGACCAAGGGGCCAATTGGGAAGAACACTGGGCCTATTTGCCTCCCAAAAAGCAATCTCCGCCTCAGCTTGCCTCCGATTGGCATCAGGGCAATATTGATCGTTTCATTCTGGAAAAAATCCAGCAAGCGGGCTTACAGCCTTCTCCCAAAGCTGAGCAAGAGACCTTGGCAAGAAGACTTTTCCTGGACCTTACTGGTTTGCCTCCATCTCCCGAGCAGCTTCATCTTTTTTTGCAGGATCAATCCACCAATGCCTATGAAAACCTGGTGGACAGTCTGCTCGCTTCTCCTCATTATGGGGAAAATTGGGCAAGTCTGTGGCTGGACCTGGCCCGGTATGCCGATTCTTTTGGCTATTCAAGTGATTTAAACCGAGTGATCTGGAAATATCGGGATTGGGTCATCAATGCCTTGAATAAAGACCTCCCCTTTGATCAATTTACCATCGAACAGCTGGCAGGCGATCTGCTACCCAATCCTTCCATTGACCAATTGGTCGCCACGGCCTTCCACCGCAATAGTATGACCAATGGAGAAGGCGGCGCCTACCATGAAGAATTTAGAAATGCAGCGGTGATCGATCGAATTAATACGACTTGGGAAACCTGGCAGGCCACTACGATGGGCTGCGTCCAATGTCATAATCACCCTTACGACCCCATTAAACAGACCGAGTTTTATGGCTCTTTTGCTTTTTTTAATAACACGAATGACCGGAATTTGATTGCTGAATATCCCGTACTCAAAACGCTAGAAGAAGTAGACGAAAAGCAGCTGGAAGCCGTAAAAGAATGGATTACAAAATATGGTTCGGTGCAGCAGGCCCAACAACTGGAAAAATTAGTCTTAACACAGGAACCAAAGATTATCCCCACAGACTTCAACGAAACCCATAAGGTGAAATTCCTCAACCGGATCGGCGATGATTATATGAGTGTTTATGATAGTTCTTTTATCAAAATTGCCGCTATTGAGTTGGAAAACATTGATAAGATCTACCTCCATTATCTGCAGTATAGCAAGGTAGAAGGTAAACTATTGATCAGATTGGATAGCCCGGAAGGGGCCATCATTGGTGAAAGTAGTTTGCAAAAAACCAAAGGCCTCGAAATTTTACCGGTCGCCATAAAAACAAGCGCAGCAGTGGGTGATTTGTACTTCACTTTTCAATGCCCGGAAGACGGATTTGAAGGTAGATTGGACGGCATCATTTTAGGTCAAAAGCTTCCAGGTGGAGAAGAACTCGGTTTTGCTGAGACCCAAAATACACTCGATAACTTAATGAACGCGACAGCAAAGGTGACCACGCCTATTATGGTAGAAAAGCCTGCCGCTCTTCATCGTACCACCCAGCTGTTTGAAAGAGGCAACTGGTTGCAAAAAGGAGAGGTAATAGCGGCTGGAATTCCCCAGCTATTCAATAAAAAAAATACCGTTTATGCTAATCGACTTGATTTAGCCAAATGGATTGTCAGTGAAGAAAATCCTTTGACGGCAAGAGTGATCGTCAATCGAATTTGGGCACGCGTTTTTGGAAAAGGCATCGTCCAAACTCTCGAAGATTTTGGCACCATGGGCGAGCTACCCTCTCATCCCGAATTATTAGATTATCTGGCTTTACAGTTTTCCGGAGAACAGCGTTGGCAGCTTAAAAAACTGATCAAATCCATCGTCATGTCAGCCACTTACCAGCAAAGTTCCAGAATGGATTCTGTTATTCTTGAAAAGGACCCCAATAACCTATACCTGGCCAGACTGTCTCTTATACACATCTCCGAGCCCA
>CAJXUM010001280.1 GCA_913060855.1 uncultured Lewinella sp.
CTACACTATCCTCTTCGTCGGCAGCGTCAGATGTGTATAAGAGACAGGAATAACAAAGATAGTGAGAACTCTGTTAAGCGTACTATATTGTCGTTAGGCCGTATTCACAAAAAGAAAGCATTAGATCAATTAATTCAAGCATGGAATACACTTGAAAATAAATTTCCTGATTGGAATTTGGAAGTAGTTGGTCCTGATGAAGAGGGTGAGTCATTACGATTGAAAGAACTCATAGAGGAACTCGGATTGCAAAGAGCTAAAGTAAGGGTGCCAGTATACGGTGAAGAGAAAATTAAATTAATGGCTAATGCAGGGATTTTTGCACTTCCAACTAAAAGCGAAAACTTCGCTTTGACTGTCGCTGAAAGCCTCATGCTATGTGTGCCCGTTGTATCATCTAAAGGAGCGCCTTGGGAAGGACTCGAAGTGGAAAGGTGTGGGCGCTGGGTTGAGTTCGGTTGGCGACCTATGGCCATAGCTCTTGAAGAAATGATGCTTCTCAGTGACGATGAACGAATTGCAATGGGGCGAAGAGGTAGGATCTGGATGCAACGTGAATTTTCTTGGAATAGTATAGTTAGGCGGCTTAGTGATGTTTATTCTGATACGGTTATTAATAATGAATGAATAGCCTCATTAGTTGTTCAGCATAAACAATATATAATAGTTTCTAACTCAGTAGCATTATATGGAGTTCATAATGAGACTTAAGCCTGCCGAATTTCAATTATCTTTATCCAATAAGTTAGCGCGAACCCTGTGGGGTGTTACTTGGCTCTTTTTGTTTCGCCCTACACCAAGGCTTTTCCATTTATGGCGTTGTTTTTTGTTGCGTCTTTTCGGTGCAAAGCTTGGCCGGGCGGTTCATGTTTACCCTTCAGCGAAAGTTTGGGCGCCGTGGAATCTTGTGATGGGTGACCATTCTTGCTTGAGTGAGCATGTTGACTGCTATTCTGTTGAGAAAATTTCTATCGGAAAGAACTCTACTGTCAGTCAGTTTAGTTTTCTGTGTAGTGCTAGTCATAATTATACAGAGGAAGCTATGCCCCTTGTAGCTGCACCTATTGTTATTGGCAGTCAAGTATGGATTACTGCAGATGTTTTTATTGGCCCGGGTGTTACGATCGGGGATGGCGTTGTGGTAACTACCCGGTCTACAGTTCTCTCAAATATACCCGATTGGATGGTGGCGCGTGGTACACCAGCTATACCTGTAAAGCCTAGAAAATTAGAGACCAAAGGTTTTATGGGAAGGCAATGAAAATCACAGCTATTATCCTTACACGCAACGAATCCATTCATTTGAAGCGCTGCCTAAAAAGTATTCAGAGTATTACTGACACTATTGTTGTTGTGGATTGCTTCTCAACTGATAATACATTGGAAATTGCTCAGTTGTTTAATGCTAAGGTTTTACAGCGTGAATGGACAAACCACTCTGATCAGTTTAATTGGGCATTAACCCAGCTTCCTCAAGAAACAGAATG
The DNA here is from genome assembly GCA_913060855.1 of uncultured Lewinella sp. GTDB lineage: Bacteria > Bacteroidota > Bacteroidia > Chitinophagales > Saprospiraceae > DT-111. The sequence continues at coordinate 1,488 of CAJXUM010001280.1, forward strand.
GGTTCTACGAATGGATGCTGATGAATACTTAACTTCTGAATTGACTAATGAAATTGCAAGTAAATTGCCAAGATTAAGGCAAGAAATCAAAGGCATTTACCTGAAACGACGAATGATGTTCCAAGGCAAGTTGATTCGCCATGGAGGTGTTTTTCCAGCTAACATTATGCGTTTATTTCGTTTCGGTTATGGTCAATGCGAAAGCAGATTGATGGATGAACACATAGTGGTAAAAGGGCTTACTGATAGCTTTTCGGCTGAGATGATTGATGATAATTTAAACTCTTTGAGCTGGTGGACGGATAAACATAACAAATATTCTAGTCTAGAAGCAGTTGAGCTATTAAATCAAGAATTTCACTTTATGGGCGAGAACATATCTACGGAACTTGAAGCTGGCAGTCAAGCCTCAATAAAACGTTGGCTGAAGGAAAAAGTCTATGCTCGGCTACCTAATGGTTTTCGTGCTTTTTTGTATTTTTCCTACAGGTTCATTTTTCGTTTTGGCTTCCTTGATGGACAGCAAGGTGTAGCTTTTCATATTTTACAGGGTTTTTGGTATCGTTACCTGGTTGACTTGAAGGTTATTGAAGTCAAGCGTTACATGATTATTCATCAGTCGGATGTCAAATCCGCCATTAAGGCTGTGCTTGGAATAAGGTTGTAAAATCTGATGACTCCGTCCTTTTTACATTGTATTTTTGAGAGTGTGTTTTTATGAGAAAAGCCTTAATTACAGGGATTACAGGGCAAGATGGGTCGTATCTTGCTGAGTTCCTTTTAAGTAAAGGATATCAGGTTCATGGAATCAAGCGTAGAGCGTCTCTATTTAACACTCAACGTGTAGACCACATTTATCAGGACCCTCATGTGGAAAATCAAAATTTAGTCCTGCATTATGGTGATCTTACTGATAGTTCGAATCTAACCAGAATACTGCAAGAAGTCCAACCAGATGAAGTCTATAATCTAGGTGCTCAGTCACATGTGGCAGTTTCATTTGATTCACCAGAATATACTGCAGACGTGGACGCCATTGGAGCGTTGCGTCTGCTAGAAGCTATACGCTTGCTTGGGTTAGAAAGCAAAACCAAGTTTTATCAGGCTTCTACATCTGAACTTTATGGATTGGTTCAAGAGATACCTCAAAAAGAAACAACGCCATTTTATCCTCGATCCCCTTATGCAGTAGCAAAACTTTATGCATACTGGATCACCTGTCTCTTATACACATCTCCGAGCCCACGAGACCGAGGCTGATCTCG
>CAJXUM010001281.1 GCA_913060855.1 uncultured Lewinella sp.
AGATGTGTATAAGAGACAGCACCTGGTCCTTTCTACTAGGGCGGGCGCCCACCATGGCATGATCTTCTTCTGGGTCATTGTCGGTGCTTTACTCCTGAAATATCCTTTTTATGAGTTTGGTCCACGTTATGCCAATGCAACGGGAAATAGCTTACTAAGTGCTTACCGACAACAAGGGAAGTGGGCGGTCATCTTGTTTATGCTCGTCATTTTCATCAATATGTTTGCGGTGACGGGAGCCGTGGCTGCGGTCTCTGCGGGGCTGCTAAGCACGATGATGGGGCTGGGAAGTATTCCCATGCCGATGCTGGTCGCTGGTATTTTATTATTAACGGCTATTGTACTCCTCATCGGAGGCTATGCTGCCTTGGATAGCTTTATCAAGCTGATTTCTGTGGTCTTGTTAGTTACGGTTTTCACTGCCTTTTTTGCCGTTTTGGTAAAAGGCCCAGTAACGCCAGTGGCAGATTTTACGCCCAGCAGCATCCTGGATGAGGCAGGGTTTCTACTCATGATTAGCTTAATTGGATGGATGCCGGCGGGAATGGAAGCCTCAACGATGCACAGTATCTGGGCGGTCGAGAAGATGCGAACGAGTGGCTATCATCCGACTTTAAAAGAAAACCTATTCGACTTCAACCTAGGATATGTCTTTACGATTGTACTGGCTTTGATGTTTTTGACCATCGGTGCTTTTACAGTCTATGGCAGTGGCCAATTATTGGAAGGCAATTCCACGCAATTTTCGAATAAATTACTCCTTGTTTTTACGACTCATCTGGGCAGTTGGTCCTATTTAGTGATCGCCTTAGCCGCCTTTGGGACGATATACGGTACCTTGATTACGGTTTGGGATGCCTTTGCTAGAAGCTTTGTTCGAGGGGTGCAAGTCATGCGTTTTGAAAAGATCGAAAAGAACACGGAACAACAAAACTTCTTGAACACAGGCTATAAAATCATCTTACCTCTCATCGGCTTGGGTGGATTCCTGTTATTTTATCTATCGGCAGCTAGTATGATCAAGATACTAGAAGGAGCTACGATTGTTGCCTTTGTCACTTCTCCTATCATTGCTTTCTTGAATTTGCGGGCGATTCAAAGTGATGCCATCCAAGAGAGTCATCGGCCTAGACCAGCGCTCATTATGCTGGCTTATGTAGGCTTGACTGCTATGAGTGCCTTTTCATTGTATTACCTGTGGAATTTATTGGGTTAAAGTCAACACTACCATGCCATTAGTTAAATTTAGATATAGCCGATTCGTTTATATTTTCTGCCTCGCCTTTTGGGGTAGCAGTACGGTTTATGCACAAGAGACAACCCGCCCCAGTATGGCGGCAGGCCAAGTCACTGGGCCTATCCAACTAGATGGATTATTAAATGAGCCCGATTGGCAAAATGCGCCACTCAATGACCAGTTTAAAACCATCGTTCCGGTAGAAAACGGGACACCATCCGGACGCACGGAGGTACGTGTCTTAACCCATCCTCGTTTCCTACTTATCGGAATCAAGTGTTTTGATGATGATCCAAGTGGCATCGTAAATTTCTCCAAACTAAGAGATATTGAGCTCGAAAATGAAGACCACATTCGTTTAGTAATTGACCCTTTTCTGGATGGGCAATCTGGATTGATATTGGCTGTCAATGCCAATGGCGCGCGATATGATGCCTTGGTGGCCAATAGGGGAGAGGCGGAAAACAAAGACTGGGATGCGATTTGGGAAGCCAAGACAATCATTGACTCCTCAGGCTGGGCTGTCGAGATCCGCATACCGATACAAAGTATTTCGTTCAAAAAAGGCTTAACAGAATGGGGTTTTAATGTAGAAAGACGGATTCAACGATTCCAAGAAACGATTCGTTGGGCCAATATTCGGCGGGATCAATGGTTCATTCAGACGAGTCGGGCCGGCTTGCTAACGAATCTACCGGCCTTCAGCTACGGGGTAGGACTTAATGTTCGTCCGTCTTTAATTGCTGGCGCGTCCAAGGCCGGCGGCGCCCAATTTGACTTTTCCCTGGAGCCCAGTTTGGATGTGACCCAACGCATTAGTCCCAATGTATCGGCAACACTAACGCTAAATACGGATTTTGCCGAAACCGAAGTGGATACCCGACAAACCAACTTGACCCGTTTTCCCCTCTTCTTCCCCGAAAAGCGCTCCTTTTTCCTGGAAGGCGCTGATATCTTCGAATTCGGATTTGGTTTGAGTCAAAATATTGTTCCTTTTTTCAGTCGTCGAATTGGACTGTATCAAGGCAATCAAGTCCCAATTTTAGCCGGTGGGAAAATCAATGGCCGCATGGGGAAAACCGCTTTCGGTGGATTGGCGATGCGAACGGGCGAATTGGGTATAAATGAAGGCGGCCTACCCGGAGCGACGATGGGCGTAATCCGAGTTAAACAGAATGTACTCAAGGAATCCTCCTTTGGCTTTATTGGCACCTTCGGTGATCCCGAAAGTCGAGGTAGTAGTTGGACCTCAGGAGCGGATTTCACCTATCAAACCACTAGGTTTCAAGGCGACAAGAATTTTTTGGTGGGGGTATCCGGTATGTATACCGACCGGCCTGAATTAACGGGTGATCAATCGGCCCTTGCCGTCAAAGTGGACTATCCCAATGATATCTGGGACGTAGCATTGACCTATCTCCGCATTGGTGAATCATTTGATCCAGCGCTTGGGTTTGTCCCCAGAACTGTCTCTTATACACATCTCCGAGCCCACGAGACCGAGGCTGATCTCG
>CAJXUM010001282.1 GCA_913060855.1 uncultured Lewinella sp.
TCTACACTATCCTCTTCGTCGGCAGCGTCAGATGTGTATAAGAGACAGCAATGGCAATAGCCCCCTGCGAGATAGCCTGGGGAATAAACCGATGTCCATCTACTTGCGTACCTGTTTGTGCGACAAAAAGGCTATTCGGTTTGACTTTTCTGGAATCAAAAGCAATTTGATCTATTTTTTTGTCAAGATTTCCTACCACTTCTTTAAGTGGTAGCCCCTGTATGATAGCATCCAGGTTCATATTAGCTTAAGGTTAGCGTAATCGTTTGATTGGTAGGGTCTGTGCCAGGAATCAAAGATTGCCGGCTTACTTTTCCTACTCCTTTTATTTTTACTTTCACGCCTAGGTTTTCCAATTGAAATAAAGCATCTCTCAATCCCATCCCCACTACATTAGGTATTTTATTAAGAGACATTGTTCTTCTTTCCAACAAAACACTATCAACTTCCGCCTCTCGCTTAGCTACGATAATGGGCGACTCCGGATCTCCAAAGTGATCGATTCCCAAGAAGTCCAAAACAGTAAGCATATTTTCTTTCTCTCCGATATCCATGTTGGGCAACCTATTGGCCTCCCATCTCATCTTGGTAGAAGGTTCTATAATTGGATCGTGCAATTCTGTCAATGAATCAAAGCACTTGTCTGCAATTTCTCTAAAAATCGGTCCTGCTACCACCCCGCCATAAAACCCACCTTGCCGGGGTCTTCTCACCACTACGATGCAAGAGTATTTTGGTGATCGGGAAGGAAAGTATCCCACAAAGGATGCCTGGTGTCCTCCGATTCGGTTGCTAGTACTTGTCCTTTTATAGTCAATCTGTGCCGTTCCGGTTTTCCCCGCAAAAGTGTAACGGTCGGTCTTCAATTTAATCGCTGTTCCATTTTCAACCACACCTTCCAATAGGCCCTGTAGTTCCTGAATCGATTTCTTGGAAGCAATTTGTCTTTTCACCACTGTGGGCTTAAAGGTTTCCAATGTTTGGCCATATCGCTGAATCTCAGTCACCAAAATTGGTTTCATTTGCTGCCCTCCATTAGCAATCGCATTATAAAAATTGAGCAATTGAAGCGGAGTAATCAGTAATTCATAGCCAGTTGACATCCAAGGAAGTGTCGTTCCACTCCATTGATCGTCTTCATTATAAGCTTCTTTGATCAGCGGGCTTTTCTCCCCTTCTAAAGCGATATCACTTATCAAATGGAGATTGAACTGCTTCATGCGTTCGATGAAAAGTGCGGGTCCTTTCTCGTCGTTCAGCTTGTTTTCCGATCCATAATATTGTTGCACCAATTTAGCAATGCCCACATTGGAAGAGATCTCAAAAGCCTGTCGAACCGAAATAGTATCCAGATTGGCACTATTGGCATAAGAATCCTCCATTACCTGGTCGTAGAACTCCTTTCGGCCCTTTTCAATATCAATCGAATCCTTTTCCAAATTCACAAAGCCATCTTCCAATAAAGCTAGCATGGAAGCAGCCTTAAAGGTAGAGCCCGGTTCGGTCCTGGTTCCAATCGCATTATTATAAGACTCATACCAACCTGTCTTCCCTCGCTCAATATTGGCAATCGATTTGATCTTACCCGTGCTAACTTCCATGACCATCGCTACCCCCCAATCTGCATCATGTCTTTGCATGCCTTTCAGTAGGGCCTCTTCGGTAATGTCCTGGATGTTGACGTCTATGGTGGTTAGGATATCGTCTCCGTTTTTAGGCTCAATCGAACTCAAGTTTTCAAGTGGCATCCAGAGGTCTCGCTTACGGTCTATGACGATCATCATTTGGGTACCTGGTTGTCCTTTCAGGACGTCATCATAGAAACTTTCTAGCCCCACATCTTTTGCCTCGTCCCGTGTATAGCCGATCGTCCGTCTGGCCAATAAGCCAAAAGGTCTTTTCCTTTCGCTTCTTTTTCGCGCAATCAACCCTCCTCTAAATTGACCTAAATTGAAGAGTGGAAATTGCTCTATTAATTTCTTTTCCGCATAGGAGACTTGCGACTTGAGCAAGACATTCCTGTTTTTCTTAAAATTGACGGTATCTCTAAGTTGGTACAAGTAATCATAAGCTGCACCAACTGTAAACTCTTTATCAATGTAGTTGGCAAAACAGTGTGCCAACGAATCCACATTGGTCGCGAAGTCTGCCTCCGAAGGGGTTAGTGGATCCCAATACAAATCAAAAATGGGTACGGATGTAGCTAATAAGCTCCCATCTTCCGCCATTATATTACCTCGTTCAGCCTCTATATCGCGCTCTACAATGAAATTATTACGCCCCATCTCACGCCAATCCTCTCCTTCAACGATACCAATATTCACGGTGTAGTATATCAGGGTCAAGGCCGCTGGCGTCACTAAGCCAAACAGCAGAAAATACACCCGATACAATACTTCGTTCTTGATATCCATTTTCCCTTGCTCTGGTGGTTGTTAGTCAATAATCTTTAGTGAATAATTAATAATGGGTAATTAGTCATTGATCATTATCCATTATTCACTATCAATTATTCATTACTTAACAACTATTTTTTTAGGTTTTCCCCGCTGCAAACGCAAGCCATCTGAACGCACTCGATCAGCCACTTCGGATTGCATGCTGTTAAACATATTTTCTGATTGCAAAGACATATAATGCCAGCGCAACTCCTTGGTCTCTTTTTGCAGTAATTGAATGCGCATTACACTGCGTTCAGCATAATCTGTCTCTTATACACATCTCCGAGCCCACGAGACCGAGGCTGATCT
>CAJXUM010001283.1 GCA_913060855.1 uncultured Lewinella sp.
TTAGCAAAAAAATGACACTTTTTTCCTCCAAAAGCATTGCCCAAACATGCTCTTATTGGATGGAGTTCAACGTGTGGCATGAATAGGCAGAAGGTGAGCTAGCGGGAAAGCGCAAAAGTAGAAAAAATGGCTTTTTCGATGTCAAATAGCTTTGATTTTAGCGCCACGAAAAGATGTTTTTTCTAAAACCTTAAGTTGAATACAACAGAATTAAAAGTTCTTTTGTTATAATTTACTACGATTGCTAAAGCTTTCGTATATTGTTCATGGGATTATAATTTGTTAGTAGTAGGTCGTATCACCTGAGGTGATGCGACTTTTTTTATATATTAATTGTTTCTTTAATGAAAAAGTCCTTATCTTTAGGCACATTAGGATAAATTAGACCTACTAAGAGAGACAACTTTCAGACCCACCATTGTTCTCAATGGACCCTCTAAAAGAGGTTTTTACCTTCCCATTTGAATGGCAGGTGCACCCTATTAATGGTGGCCTTCCTTTATGCTTTTCATTACAATTTCAACTAAGCTTAAACTAAAAAATCGACGTCAAAGTCGGTAAGGAATGTCGCACAAATAAAAGATATAACTATGCTTTATCTTTTTCGACCAGGTTTCGTTCCCAAGAACCTTAGGTAGCCCAGCTATCCCGCATGGCGGCCTGACAGGTAATCGTTTTTGGTGCCTTACCTAATGAAAAAATAGTTGGCCTACTTGTCCCTTTTATTTATCCCCATTCCTGCGCTAATATTGTTATTAACAAATTGTAATGTCATTATGTGCAAAATGCATCCCCCTAAAAGTTTGGGACATATCCCAAACCCCTTTTTGTATGATTATCGTGCCATCTACGGCTTTATTCTCTTGTTCTTGCTCTCTAGTTATTCTTCTCATGCTCAGCTTGCTGCCGAATTACAGGTCCAGCCATTGACTTGTACGGGCACTAATGATGCCGCTGTTTCCGCTACGGTCACTGGTGGGGTAGCGCCTTATCAGTATGCTTGGAATACAGGTGATAGCAGCGATGCATTAGAAGGCTTACCGTCTGGCACCTATACCTTGACCGTCTCAGATAGCGGCGGCGAACAAGTAGTGGCTACAGCCGTAGTTAATGCTGCTTCGGCGCTCCTTCTTTTTTTAACGCCTACTGAAGCTAGTTGTCAAACAAGTACCAATGGAGAATTATTGGTAGAAGCCTTTGGTGGAAGCCCACCTTACAGTTATGTCTGGAGCAATGGTAAAGAGGAGGCCCATCAACAAGCTTTGAAAGTTGGTGATTATCGGGTAACCGTAACGGATGCAAATGGATGTCAGCAAGAAAGTAGTATCTATTTGGGTGCCCAATCTAGTTTGAATGTCGGTGCGCTAGGAACCCCGGCTAGTTGTGTAGGAGTCAAAGACGGATTTGCAACAGCCTCCGCTCAATACGGACAGCAACCCTATAGTTATAGCTGGGACCATGGAGGAAATACTCAAGTACTACCCAATTTGGATGTAGGTACTTATCAAGTAACTGTCACGGATGCAGTAGGTTGTGTAGATACCGCTATTGCAGTGGTGCAATCTTCTTTTGATATTCAAGTAAATGGAACCGCACTGTTGTGCGGTCCTGGTCCTACGAGCACGATGACTATTGTACCCGTAGGAGGAACCTCCCCTTATGAGTATCATTGGAATACTGGAGCAGAATCACCGGTCATGAGTAATCTGAGTGAAGGGGAATATACGGTTACCGTGAGCGATGCCAATGGTTGTAAAATGACGGAGACCCTCAACATTGAACCTTTCGATTTCTCCATTAGTGTTATCCCTAGAGATGTCTTATGCCATGGGGATAGTACCGGTAGTATCATTGTTCAAGTATCTGGGGGTGATTTGCCGTACACTTATACTTGGAGTAATGGAGATACCACGGATGTGCTCACGGACTTATCCGTTGGGAGTTATGCCGTAACCGTGGCCGACGCCAATGGCTGTGAATTGAGTGAATCATTAGATTTAACTGCTCCACCGCCATTATTGCTGATGACAGAAGTGACGGAAATAGCTTGTGGGAATGAACAAAGCGGAATAATTAAAATCGATCCTTCTGGAGGGAAGCCACCCTATAGCTTCTTATGGAGCAACAATCAGATTTGGGATGAAATCGATAACCTCTCGGCTGGAACTTATACGGTGACAGTGTCTGATGCCAACCTCTGTGAGGAAATACTAAGTATAGAATTGGAGGCTCCAGTCACTTTAGCGGTTAGCATAGAGACTTCCATTATTGATTGCGATAATACGACGGGGGCGCTCACCGCTCTTGTGGAAGGTGGGACCGCACCCTATTCCTATTTGTGGAGTAATGGAGATACCACCGCAACTTCCACCGGACTTAGTCCGGGAGTCTATCATTTGACCGTCACTGATGCTAATAATTGTGAGGAAGAAATACAGGATACAGAACTCATCGCGGGGGCCAATTTTGACATCTCTTTTGATATTCTACCGATTACTTGTTCTAATGATTCGATCGGAGTCGTAACGGCTTTGATAACAGGCGGTGCTCCTCCTTTCAATTTCAGCTGGAGTAATGGCCAGACGGGCAATACGATAAAGAACCTCAAAGCCGGCGCTTATCAGGTCACCGTGACAGATGCCAATGGTTGTGAAGGGATGGCCGAGGCGATTGTGGAACAAACCTTCGGTTTTTCCTTAACCCTGTCTCTTATACACATCTCCGAGCCCACGAGACCGAGGCTGATC
>CAJXUM010001284.1 GCA_913060855.1 uncultured Lewinella sp.
TCTACACTATCCTCTTCGTCGGCAGCGTCAGATGTGTATAAGAGACAGGAAATATATGTATTGAAGAGCTCTGGAACCATTTACCGTGTCATCAATCCAGGAAAGGAAGATCAAACGGTAGAAAAATTCAATGGCTTTTTGGATTCTGATAATGATGTAGAAGGTCTAGCTTACGACCCCGTCAAACACCGCCTTTTGCTAGCTTGCAAGGCAAAAGCCGGAAAGGGAGAAAACTTTCAAGGTAAAAAGAGCATTTACGCATTCGACCTCAAAACCTTGACCCTCCAGCCCGAACCCGCTTTCGTGGTAAGCATATCAGATATTCATACCTATCTAGATACAGCGCCAGCCATTAGAAAGCTGGATAAATTGGCAGAAATGTTCAAACCGGGTTCTGAGCTTACCTTTGCCCCCTCCGCAGTTGCCATACACCCCATCACTGGAGATATTTACATATTATCCTCCGTCGGAAAAGTACTAATGGTCATTAATTCCTCTGGACAATTACAGCACATTGAAAAATTGCGCAAGGAAGTACACAGCCAACCAGAAGGACTATGCTTCGATGTGGATGGTACCCTCTACATCGCTAATGAAGGAAAAGGAGGACGCGGCGAGATTTTGATCTTCAATTATTCGAAGTAAAACCAAACAATTTTTCAAAAAAAAGGTATTCTATATAAGAAGTAGCTAAAGTTGTTCCCATAATTCCAAATTAATGAGGAATCTTGGACAAGTTTGGCTAAATAGTCAGAAGAAATTGTGTTAATTAGTTGAATAATTAGGACAATTGCCTGAATATTGCACTTCCGTACTTAACCGCATTTTCTGAACCTTTTTTATCCTATATATGAGTATCGTTGAAATGAAAGTCCCGGTTATCGGGGAATCCATAGCAGAAGTTACCTTATCACAATGGCTTAAGGAAGATGGTGACTATGTAGCCTTAGATGAATCGATTTGCGAATTTGAGTCAGACAAGGCGACCTTAGAGTTTCCAGCTGAGGCAGCGGGCAAGCTAATTTATGTAGCGCAAGAAGGAGATGACCTTGAGATTGGTGCATTAGTCGCAAAAATTGACACCAGTGTACAGGCCGGTAAAGAAGAAAAGTCGACAGCACCAGCTCCTGAGGTAGCCGCACCTAAGGCAGAAGCCGAAGCTGCCAGCCCTGCGCCTACCAAATCAGATTCCTATGCAGCGGGTACGCCCTCCCCCGCCGCCGCCAAAATATTGAAAGAGAATGGTATTGCAGCCACTGCAGTAAGTGGATCGGGCAGAGACGGTCGGATTACCAAAGAGGATGCTGTTCAAGCTGCCAATAATAAAACAAGTGCACCCGCTCCGGCTCCCAAAAAAGCAGCCGCAGCTGCACCGGTAGCCAAAACCGCTAGCGCTTTTAGCAGAGACGAAAATCGTAAGAAGATGAGTCGTATGCGTCGTACCATTGCCAAGAGGTTGGTACAAGCAAAAAATGAAACGGCGATGCTCACGACTTTCAACGAGGTAGACTTGAAAGGCGTGATGGATTTGCGCAAAAAATACCAGGAGCAATTTGTTGAGAAGTATGGCATTAAATTGGGCTTCATGTCCTTGTTTGCCAAAGCCTGTGCTAAGGTATTACTAGAGATGCCCGATGTGAATGCGTTCATTGATGGTAATGAACTCATTTATCACGATTATGCAGATATTTCTATCGCTATCTCTACTCCGACCGGTTTGGTGGTACCACCCGTACATAATGTGGAATCCCTTGGCTTCGCCGAGATCGAACACAAAATCAAAGAATTAGCGGGAAAAGCCAGAAATGGCACCCTGACGCTCGATGAAATGCAAGGAGGAACCTTTACCATTACCAATGGTGGTATATTTGGTTCGCTTATCAGCACTCCGATTATCAATCTTCCGCAATCCGCTATCCTGGGTATGCACGGGATCAAAAACCGCCCCGTGGCGATCAATGGAGAGATTGTTATCCGACCGATGATGTATTTGGCGCTATCTTATGATCATCGTGTGGTTGATGGTAGTACCTCGGTTACTTTCTTGGTTAAGGTAAAAGAACTATTAGAAGATCCCGTAAGACTATTACTCGATCTATAACATCCGCCTTCATACCTTCGGAAGCTATGACTTCTTCAAAGCTTCCGAAGGCTACGTTTTTCCTTCTACGAAAATCAATCTTCGCTTTGTTTTGAGTATACATCAGAAAAAACAATCTTTGTTGTATAAACAGAACAACTATGACCTTAGAAGAACTCTTTCAGCAGATTGCGGAGAACCCCGCTTATATTATCTTTTACTTCAGTATCATTCCATTTGCAGCTTTCTTGGCCGGTTTATTGGGCAAAGGAGAAGGCCATATGTCTCCTTGGAAGTACCTCTATTCCGCACTTATATTTTTAGTTAGTGTGCCAGGTATTTTTTCGGTTACCCTAAGTGTGTACTTCTTTTTGTTTGAGAAGCGTCCGATCATGCAGACGGATGTTTTTACTCAAATTATTCCGGTTTTGTCTATGGTAATCACACTACTCGCCATCCGCAAAAACGTCAACCTCGACTATATTCCTGGTTTTGATAAAATGTCGGGCTTAATCACTATGATTACAGCCTCACTGGCTATTATGTGGTTTATTGATCGCACTAGAATCTGGGTTGTTTCTTACGTTCGTTTTGAAGTGGTCATCGGCTTTTTTATAGCTGTCTCTTATACACATCTGACGCTGCCGACGAAGAGGATAGTGTAG
>CAJXUM010001285.1 GCA_913060855.1 uncultured Lewinella sp.
CTACACTATCCTCTTCGTCGGCAGCGTCAGATGTGTATAAGAGACAGCCTTAATAGCTATCTCAGCATCGGAAGCAGCAGGTAACTTGTAAAATCTTGGTTATATTTGGATAAAAGTGACACTGAAGGCGGAGAATATTCACTGGGACGGGAAACTCTTCTCCTTCTCTACCAGGAGTTATCCAAGCTGGTACAAATTCTGGAAAAATTTAAATAATGAAACATTTAATCCTGCCAATTTTCACGTCCTTGCTGCTGTCCATAGGCCTGCTTTCGGGGCAAAATACTTCGACAACCATCGAGGGCTTATTATTCACAGATGGCTCGCCTGTCGTTATAACCATGGAAGGTGGCGAAATTATAAGAATTGCCTCACTTCCAACGGATGCGGTTCTCCCAAAAGTATTCATAGCACCTGGTCTAATTGATATCCAGATTAACGGTTATATGGGCGTAGATTTTACGGGAGACGAGCTTAGTTTGGAAGCTATTCGAGCAGCGACCAAGGCATTGTGGAAAGAGGGTGTTACTAGCTTTTTGCCGACCATTATTACGAATACGCACGAACGGTTAAAGCACAATTTTGCACAATTAGCTCAAGCTATGGAGGATCCGGAAATCGGAAAGTCCATTCCCGGCTTCCATCTTGAAGGGCCCTATATCTCTCCCATCTCTGGTTTTCGTGGCGCGCATTTGGAAAAGCATATCCGACCTCCAGTGTGGACAGAATTCATGGAATACCAGCAAGCTGCAAAAAATGGGATTAAATTAGTGACGCTTGCGCCGGAAATGGAGGGCGCCATTCCTTTTATTCGTCAGTTGGTGGCCAAGGATATCACCGTTGCTTTGGGGCACCACAACGGCTCCGCCAGCACTATTCGGGAAGCCGTTTACGCGGGGGCATCCCTGGCTACTCACCTGGGCAATGGCTGCGCCAATATGATCAACCGACATCATAATCCGCTTTGGCCACAATTGTCCGAAGATCAATTATCCATCAGCCTCATTGTCGATGGTTTTCATTTAACACCGGAGGAAGTCCGAAGTTTTCATAAAGCAAAAGGAACAAAAAAAACAATCTTGATATCGGACGCGCTGGATTTGGCAGGACTCGAACCGGGCGAGTATATTCGGGGAGAAAGAAAGGTAGTCCTTACTCCGAATGTCATTAAATTCCCTGCTGAAAATGTATTGGCGGGAGCGGCTTCTCCGATTCGATTGGGTGTCGGTAATATGATGCGATTTACCCAGTGTTCTTTGCAGGAAGCCATTGAAATGGCCAGTACCCAAGCGGCAGAAATCCTTAACTTAAAGCATTTAGGAGAAATCAAGGCTGGAAAACGAGCCGATTTGATCCTATTTACGATTGAAAACGGAGAAGTGAACATTCATAAAACGATCGTTGCAGGAGAAGTAGTGTATAGCAGAAAATAGTTGTTAGAGACCCAAATTTTAATAAATGAATAAGCCCAAGTACATCAAAAAAATCATTCTAGGTTTAAGTGCAGTCGGTCCCGGCTTGTTTCTAATCGGCTATAACATTGGCACCGGCAGTGTAACGACAATGGCAAAGGTAGGCGCTGAATATGGGATGACCCTGACCTGGGCATTGGCACTCTCGTGTATCTTTACCTACATTTTGATGGTGGCCTATGGCAAAGTAACGATTGTAACGCAACAAACAGCCTTGTTTAATATCAAGCATTATTTCAAGTATGGAAAGGTTCTGGCCATATACATTATGATCGCTTTGATCTTTGGAGAGCTGCTGGCTTTGATGGGGATCATGGGTATTGTCACCGATCTCCTACATGAAGGGATCCAGCTGTTGTTTGGAGCGAATGTTTCTACTTTACCGATTACGGCCCTGTTGATAGTAGTTTTATATAGTATTTTTTGGTACGGCCGCTATTCGACCTTTGAAAAATTCTTGATGGGATTTGTCGTCTTGATGGGGCTTAGTTTTATCCTCGTTTTCTTTTTGGTCAAACCCGATTTTTCGACCATTGTAAAAGGTTTGGTGCCAAGCCTGCCAAGTGGTTCGGGATCATTTGCATTGATAGCAGCCATTGCAGGGACGACCTGCTCGGCAGCCGTCTTCATTATGCGTAGTACTGTTGTTGCAGAGAAAGGTTGGTCTTTAAAAGATTTGAACAAAGAGAAGAGGGATTCCGCGGTATCTGCTTCTGTCATGTTTTTCCTCAGCCTGATCATTATGGCCGTCTCTGCTGGTACCTTGCATGTACTGGGTATGAAGCTGACCAATACCGTTGAAATGATTAGCTTATTTGAACCCCTTGGTGGCAAAGTGGCTGCTTTTCTCCTCATATTGGGAATAGCAGGAGCTGGCATCTCTACGATTTTCCCGATGCTGCTTATTGCACCTTGGTTGATTAGCGATTTCCAGGGGACAGAACGAAATATTCAATCTCCCATGTACCGCATCTTAGGCTTGGTAGGCATACTCTGCGGCCTTGGCGCTCAATTTATAGCCACAACACCTCCGCTCATCATGGTGTTTTCTCAAGCCTTTCAAGCCCTTATTTTACCAGCAGTCGCTATCCCGATATTCTTATTGCTTAACAGAAGAGATGTAATGTTAGAGAACACGGCTAATCGAAAAATGAATATGGGATTGATCACTGTGATTGCCTTCAGTTTTATTACCAGCTACTTTGCACTAGTTGGACTTTTTACCCTGTCTCTTATACACATCTCCGAGCCCACGAGACCGAGGCTGATCTC
>CAJXUM010001286.1 GCA_913060855.1 uncultured Lewinella sp.
TACACTATCCTCTTCGTCGGCAGCGTCAGATGTGTATAAGAGACAGGAACAAAGATGGAATCCCGAACTTACTCCAAGTTGGGTCTGCTGCGTACCTTCCTTGCGACAAACTAGATTAGTTCCAGATTTTGCAAACCGTTTAGCAAATAAACTTGGAATTCCTTTTTTTGACCAAGTCAAGAAAGTTGAGCAAACAGAACCGCAAAGGAATCAAAGAAATAGCTATCATCAATGTACAAATCTTGACGGTGCATTTCAAATAATTGGTGAAATACCCAAGGGAGCGGTTTTACTTTTGGACGATGTAGTTAATAGTGGATGGACTTTTACCATCATTTCAGCCCTGTTAAAAAGAGCAGGGAGTGGGGTTGTTTATCCAGTGGCCTTAGCATCAACAGCGGTTAGTGATTAATTATGCTTACAAAAAATACACAAGCTATTTTACTTTTGACTAGTTATTTTTCTAAAGCGTCATTAGAAAAAGTAAAGCCTTTGACCACTGCTGAGTGGGCAAAGTTTGCGTATTGGCTTAGAGAACAGAACATATCGCCAGAGCGCTTGTTGTCGAGTGATGTGAGCCAAACTTTAAAAGGGTGGTATGACTCGAAGGTTACCAAGGAAAGGATAAAAGGGCTTTTGAGTAGGGGCCATAGTTTGGCCATAGCCGTAGAAAAGTGGACGAGGGCTGGAATTTGGATTTTAACGCGCTCTGATCCGGATTATCCCAAGAGATTTAAAAGTAGACTTAAGACGAGCTCACCACCAGTACTCTATGGTTGCGGAAATATCGAGCTATTGAACAAGGGAGGAGTTGCCGTAGTCGGCTCTAGAAATGCTTCTGAAGCCGATCTCTACTTTGCAGAGCAATTTGGAACTAAAGCTGCAAGTGAGGGGGTATGCACTATTTCAGGAGCTTCTAGAGGAGTTGATGAAGCTGCAATGCTTGGGGCCGTAAACTCTGGTGGTTCAGTTGTTGGTGTACTTTCAGAAGACTTATATCGAACTGCGATATCGAAAAAGTGGCGACAAGCATTGTTAGTTGGAAATGCAGTTCTGATATCTCCTTTCTATCCCGAAGCAGGTTTTAGTGCTGGTAATGCAATGGGCCGAAACAAGTATATTTATTGTTTAGCAGATTGTGCATTGGTTGTTCATTCAGGGAAGAAAGGCGGTACGATTGGGGGGGCTGAGGAAAACTTAAGAAATGATTGGGTCCCGTTATGGGTTAATCATACGGCAGATAGAGACGCTGCTAATGCTGATTTAGTTGCGAATGGTGGCCGTTGGCTAGAGGCCGATAGCCAAGCTTTTAAAATTGCTGACTTAATTAGAGAAATTCGTAGTAGCGTGAATCTTATTGTTGAAGAGCAGGTTGATCTTTTTTCAATGCCAGTGCAGTCCAAGTTTTTTTCTGAACCAGAATCAAAATCTGATAATGACACTTCTGGAGCAGCCCTGAATAACGTGGCTGTCGAAAGAAAAGTAGATATTGAACCACATCCAGAGCCGATTATTGAGACCGAAGAAACACCATTAGGCCCTGTAGATTTTTATCAATTGTTCACTAATGAACTTCAAAGATTGGCGAAAGAACCGGTTTCGTTGAATGAATTGATTGAAAGTTTGCATATCCATAAATCACAAATAACTGATTGGTTAAAACGTGCCGAAGAAGAACGATTAGTGAAGAAGCTAAGTCGACCAGTACGTTATCAAATCGAACACAAGAAATAAAAGGATTTTGCCATGGCAATGACAGAAGAAACACTGGTTCAAGAGGTAACAGCAGATTACTTATTGAATGAATTAAAGTGGGATGCCTCTGTCATGGGCATGTTTGAAAAGTTAGGCAAAGAAGGTGACTTTGGTCGTGAGTCTGAAAAAGATGTTGTTCTCACTCGTTATTTAGGTGAAAAGTTGATAGAGCTAAACCCAGGTTTGCCTGAGGTTGCCTACCAAGAGGCACTCCGCCTCGTTTGTGAAATGCCCGCTTCAACTAATATTGTCGCAGTTAATAAAGAAAAATATGCGCTACACAAAAATGGCGTGGAAGTCAGTTATCATAATGAAAAAGGCGAGCGAGTAAAAAAACGTCTACGTCTTTTCGATTTTGACAATTACGAAAACAATCACTTTCTATTAGTGCGTGAGTTTTGGATAAAGGGAGACATTTATCGACGCAGAGCAGACTTGGTCGGCTTTGTGAATGGTATTCCGTTGTTATTTATGGAAGTAAAAAATGTCCATAAGGATATAAGAGCCGCTTATGAACAAAACCTCGCCGATTACAAAGATACCGTTCCTCACCTTTTTTATCACAATGCTTTTGTCATTTTAGGTAATGGCATAGATGCGAAAATAGGCTCAATTTCCAGTAAGTTTGAGCACTTTAATGATTGGAAGCGATTGAAAGAAGAAGAGCCCGGTGTAGTGGAAATGGAGACCTTATTAAAAGGCACTTGTTCTAAAATCAACCTGATGGATATCTTCGAGAACTTCACTTTATTCGATCAAAGCTCAGAGAAAATGGTAAAAATCGTTGCCAGAAACCATCAGTTTTTAGGGGTGAGTAAAGCGATAACCGCCGTCGAAAATAGGCAGGAAAGATTAGGTAAATTAGGTGTTTTTTGGCACACGCAGGGTTCAGGGAAATCATATTCTATTGTGTTTTTTGCTCAAATGGTACATCGCAAGTTCTGTCTCTTATACACATCTGACGCTGCCGACGAAGAGGATAGTGTAGA
>CAJXUM010001287.1 GCA_913060855.1 uncultured Lewinella sp.
CAGCCTCGGTCTCGTGGGCTCGGAGATGTGTATAAGAGACAGGTCTGGATCCGAGATTTATTGACCTTTGAGCACCTGTTGGCTACAATTAGCCAACAGGTGCTTCTTGTTTTAGGTGACTGCTTAGTCGTTTCTTCTATCCCTTGTTTACTACCCGTCATTAGGAAGTAGATCAAGTTAGTTAATAAGACTTCAGAAGTTTTCTAGGAAGTGACTGGGGAAACTTCTGAAGTGTGAATCTTGGTTTTTAGTGTTCTCCTATTTGCTTTTCCCAAATCTCTACTCTTCCAATATATGTTGGCGACAAGCTCATGCTTGTAAGCCGGCCTAAGTATCGGGCTCCCGCCCGCAGTCACTATATAGCGGGCGGGAGCCCGATACTTAAGACCGCGAACGAGCAGAGCTCGTCTCGGACACCCCAAAATACCTACCCGACATAACTGATGTTGATTTATTAAGCCCAAAAAACTAGCCCACAGCCTTATCTTTCAGGCTTTCATTTTTCTTAAACTCCTTGACCATAATTTCGAGTTCACCCATGTAATTTACGAGCCAGTCGTAAGTCAGTGTCTCCTTGGTGATTTGCAGGTAGAAGTTTTCTAGACTCTGGTTGAGGACAATTTGAGCGAGGTGAGGATTGTGGCTTAAGTCAAGGAAATTGGCCCAGATGGGTAAAATAGCTTCGCCGACTTCCGCACTCGCCTTTTCGAAGCAGGCTTTGTAGGCGGGTATATTTCTATTGACTCGCAGCTGCCGATTAAATAGGAGATCTTCTTTTATTTCTACGAGCAAATGGAGTAATTCAGGGATTACATTCTTACACTGCCTTTCGCGTTCAGCAATGATCAGGGAGCGCGACAGGTGATATTGCAGCAAGAACTCTGTAAAGACTTCCAAATCGGCAAAGTGATGATAAAAGGAGGACTTACTTTTATTGACCTGTCGGGCTAAAACTTCGATTTTCAAACCACTGGGGCCTTCTAATGCAAAAAGGCCATAAGCGGCTTGAATCCACGGTAATTTCTTATCATTAATCATCACTCGATATTCAATTAATTAGGCATCTATCAGACTACATACTTTCAAAAAAATCGAGGGCCAATATCGAGACCTAAATCACAATCTCTACATTGGCCCACTATTTTAATCTGCCACCACTTCCTTCTTCAAATACTTATCCAGAAAGGTAAGAATCTGACTATTGGCTTTAATCTCATTTTCTTTCTTGATGAACCCATGCCCTTCATCTGGAAAGACGATATATTCTACAGGGACATCGTTTTTCATTACGCCTTCCACTATTTCATCCGATTCCACTTGCAGTACCCGAGGATCATTGGCACCTTGTAGTACCATGATCGGATTTTTGACCTTCTCCGCATGAAAGAGAGGAGAGATATTGTACAAGCGCGTAGAGTCGGCTGTATAAGGATCGCCCATTTCGGCGTAGAGGGCTTCGCGGAAGGATTCCCAATAAGGGGGAATCGATTTGAGTGTCCGTAGCCAATTGGTAACCCCAAAGAAGTTGACGCCGACGTTGAATTCTTCAGGATAAAAGGTCATTGCAGCCATGGTCATATATCCACCATAACTTCCCCCAATAATCCCAATTTTATCAGCATCGATATAATCCTGTGAGGCTAGCCACTTCTTCCCCCAAATGCAATCTTTCAAATCTTTGTCCCCATGATTCTGGTCATCCAATTGAAAAAAGGTCTTCCCGTAGCCGCTACTTCCTCGATTATTGACCGCTAGGATCGCGTACCCATGATTGACCAAGTACTGGATCAACGGACGATAGCCGACCCTAGATTGGCCGCCAGGACCACCGTGTACCCAAACTAAGGCGGGTACCTTATCATCGGCCGAAGCCGTCAGTGGCTTATAGTAAATGGCAGGTATCTCAAGGCCATCGAAAGATTTGAAACGAACTACTTCCGCTGAAACTAAATCTTCTGGCAAAATCTCTGGATTGGAGGTTTCTGTCAATTTGACTAAATCCTTTGATTCAAAGTCGTAGACATAAATATTGCTCGATGCTTTAGACGTTCCTACGGAAAGACGAATGCGTTTTTCGCTTTTTGCCAAGCTGACAGAAGTGATATCGCCATCAGGGATAGAAGGTAGATCTACGTTTTTTCCGGTCGCATTTTCAATTACAGCGAGGGTGTTTTTTCCGTCTTCATTAATCGCTACTACTCGATAGGTTTCATTTTCACTGAGGTAGCTATACATCACGTCCCAGGAGGCTTCGTAAACGACTTCTTTTTCACCGCTTGCCATCTCATATTGCACGAGGTAAGCAAATTCCTTACCGACGTCGGCGATATAGTAAAAATACTTATTGTCTTTGCTAAAGCCGGAACTGCTATAACTACCAGGCTCATCAGAAATTTCAGTCATTTCTTTTGATGCACGATCATATAAAAACAGCTTTACATTGCTCGTCGTAATGGCTTGTGATAGGCTCCACATGCTCTCATCTTCGGTCATCGCTCCAACATCGAGGCCTTCTTCATTTTGATACATCATTTCTGAACTCCAATCTCCCGCACTCATCTTATACAAGTCGAAAAATCGTGGGTCTCTTTTATTGGATAGATAATACATTGATTTTTCATCGACACTCCATCCGCCAAATTGTGCATTTTCATTTTCTCCTGGGGTCAAATCGATCGCCTCACCACCCGTTGGCCTGTCTCTTATACACATCTCCGAGCCCACGAGACCGAGGCTGATCTCG
>CAJXUM010001288.1 GCA_913060855.1 uncultured Lewinella sp.
ACGAGATCAGCCTCGGTCTCGTGGGCTCGGAGATGTGTATAAGAGACAGTCACTAGGCTCATCGAGCAGCCCCATGATATTGAGCAGCGTACTTTTTCCACAACCTGAAGGCCCCATGATGGATAAAAACTCCCCTTTTTCGATCTTAAGGTTGATCTTATTTAAAGCTAGGGTTTCGATGGTTTTGGTGCGATAGACCTTTTCGATATTGGCTAAGCTTATCATGATTAATATTTAATTTTTTGTTGTTTTTCGAAATCGTATAATGTGAGTACCCGGAGGTAATGGTGTGTCCGCCAGAAGTCCCAAAGAGAACGAATGTAGTCGCGTTTGGCTTGTACATTTTCCTGTAGGGCAATGCTTAGATCCGTAATACTTAGGTTGCCTAATATAAAGCGATCCTGTGCAATTTTGTATCGTGCGGCGGCTACTTCATCGGCCTCCTTGTTCAGCGCCAATTGCTCCTGGTACATGCCCAGTAGATTGACCTGCGTAATGACTTCCTGTTCGAGATTAACTCGATCCTGTTCTACCTCAAATATCGTCAGTTTTTGCTGTGCTTTGGCCGTTTCCAACTGAGATTTTGCCCGTCCCCAGTCTAATATCGGAATATTGAATTGTAGAAATACACTTTCCTTATCCTGCGCTTGGGAATAGACTTGCTCCAATCGGCTCCCACTCCCTGACATTCCAAAAGCGCCCACCAAGGAAGCAGAAAATCCGCGCTGCCCTTTGGCCTCCGCCACCGCCGCTTTGGCTTCCAGTTCCCGCCGTAAAAAACCGATCGCATCCGGGCGGTTGACCATGGTTTCCTGTATGGCACGCGGAGCATCTAAGGTCAAACCCGGGACATCTATCGGGAGCTCCAAAAAGAAATCTCCATCCATTTTTTTACCGGTATAGGCACTTAGTCGCTGCCGTGCCGATGCTAAATCTTGCTGGGCTTCCGCCACCGCTTTTTTAGCCTTCAGGGTTTCCAACCGCAACTGTAAAACATCATTTCGTGAGGCTTTACCTAGGTTCTGACGTTCCAATGTGATTTGATAAATCGTATCGGTATTGATCAGGTTAGTTTGGGCAATCTGGAAATTGGTTTGGGCTACTAGAAAGCTGAAGAAGAAATCAACCGTATTTCTCGCAATTTCTTCCATATCACCAATATAGGCTTGCTGAGATTCCTGGTAGCGCAACGGTTCTATTTTCTTGTCCCACTTGAGCGCGTTATAGGCAAACAAGGGTTGGCTAATTCCTATTTCCACGGGTGATCCATTGTAGAAAGTCGCATCATTTTTAAAGTTATCAAAACGCTGTAAACTAGTCCCCACGAATAAGGTTCCGCCAGTCTGTGTGATCGGTTGACTAATCGATAGGTTTAGATTTGCGTTGTTGTTGGATACCGACAGAAAACGGACATTCCCATTCTGCTGTACCACTTCCTGGAAGGAACGTGTAAAGCCTGGTAGCGTACCGCTGAGTTGCACCTGGGGTTTATAATTCGCTTGAAAAGAACGCCATTCCCAATAGCGGGTCGTTTGCAAAGTAGCGGCTCGCCGAGCGGAGATGGACGCCTGCTGCGCCCATGCTATGACCGCTGGCAGCTGTAGTCGGGTGATTTCTTGCTCCGCTTGCGTAAAGGCAGATGGCCCCATCAGGCAGCAAAGAATTAGGATATATATTGTTCGCATTTTCTTTTTTTTAACCGCTGTCATTACTTCAGTTTCACTACTCCCAAATGCTCATATTTAGTCATATCACTGATAATGACTTCTTCTCCAGCCTCCACTCCACTTTCGATTTCGACATAGTCATAATTACTCATCCCGACATTCACTCTCCTACGCTCAGCCTCTCCATTTTTCATCACAAAGACGTATTGCTGCGCCAAATCTCTAAAAGCAGGGCCGTTTTGTACCCGTACAATGTTATTTTTGGAAGCGGTGACAATGAATACTTCCACCCGTTGATTGGGGCGGAGCATCGGATGGTCACTCTTATCTAACTGGATATCGAAAGTGATGACATTGTTTTCAACAGTAGGTCGGATATTACTAATAGAACCAGCAATCTGATCTTCATCCGTGAGCCGAATGATGACCGACATTCCCACCCGCAGGCGCTCGGCATAGATATCTGAGCACGTCCCCAGCACCTTATAGGTTTCCAGATTGGCAATCCGCGCTAGTGACTCTCCCTCACTCACTGTCGATCCGATATTTTCATTCACCCAAGTCAGTACGCCGGGGCGTTTGGCAACGATATCAGCTCGTTTCAGCTTCTCCTCCATCTCTCGAATTGCATTCGCTTGTATCCTAGACTGGATTTCAAGTTCTTTCAAATCGGTGATGGTAGACTTCTCTTGGATTTTTAGGTCGTGTTCCAATTGTTGTTTCTCCAGGCGTGCAATGGTCAAATCAAGTTTGGCTTTATCTACTCCTTCTTTCGTTCCTCCACCAATCGATTCTAGTCGGCGCGAGTTTTCCAATTCTGCTTCTAACTGGTTAATCCGAAGGGCCTTAATCGAATCGGTAATCTGCAAATCAAATAGGGTTTTATCCAAGGCAAAACCTAGTTTGGTCATGCTATTGCGCTTCAGTTCTAATTCCTGCTTTAGCTTCTCGTATTCTAGTTCGGTAAATGACTTGTCTAGGGCAAGAATCGGCGTCCCGGCATCAATTTGACTCCCCACACTCACCAATACCTCGCGCCTGTCTCTTATACACATCTGACGCTGCCGACGAAGA
>CAJXUM010001289.1 GCA_913060855.1 uncultured Lewinella sp.
TCTACACTATCCTCTTCGTCGGCAGCGTCAGATGTGTATAAGAGACAGGCTTTTGTGATTCAAAAAAAGGGGCAGGCAAAGCGAGTCTTCAAGAACGAGGAGGGAGTCATCACTTCCGCCTATAAAAGTCCCATTGGCGCACATGCACAATTGGAACCCAATGGTGCACTTGCTCATGTAGAAGGAGACAAAGCGACCGTCTACATTTCTACGCAAGTCGTTAGCATTACCCGGTCTGAAGTAGCCAATCGATTAGGGCTGAAAGCCAAAAATGTCAATATTCAGCCCACCTACCTAGGAGGTGGCTTCGGTCGTCGCTTGCATACGCCCAATGCGATTCAGGCAGCCGTGCTGTCGCAGGCAGTCGGGAAACCCGTCAAATGCTTCTTCAATAGAAAAGAAGAATTCCAGAATGATACCTTTCGACCACCTACCCACCATGTTCTCAAAGCAAAATTGACTGCAGAAGGTAAGATCAAAGCGATCGAACATAATGTATCTAGTGGCGATGTAGCCTTTGGTTCCCCCATGCTTCCTGGCATTGCGGAATCCATTCTCGGGGCGGATTTGGGGGCCTGGCGAGGAGGAATGATCCAATACCAAGGGATTCCTAACTTCCGCGCTATTTCCTGGCGAGTAAAATTGCCTTTTGCCACCAGCTGGTGGAGAAGCCTTGGGCTCCTAGCCAATACCTTTGCGATCGAGAGTTTCATGGATGAATTGGCCATACAAGCTGGAAAAGATCCCGTGCAATTCCGCCTGGATCATATCCAGGATGATGATCGTGGTTATCGGCTCAAAGAAGTAATCAAAGCTGCCGCTGAAAAAGCCAATTGGAAAGAGGGTATTAATAATGGTCGGGCCATGGGTTTCGCTGCTTCTACCGATGCGAATACTCCTTGTGCGCATGTAGTTGAAGTCTCGGTCGAAGGAAAAGAAATCAAAGTACACAAGGTTACTTGCGCTATGGATCCTGGCTTAGTCGTCAACCCAGATCAAGTCAGGGCCCAATGTGAAGGTGCCATTATCATGGGATTGAGTGCCGCTATGTTTGAAAAAATGACCGTCGTAGATGGATCATTACAACCGACTATCTATGGCCCTTACCGAATGGCTTTGATGCGGCATGCACCCAAGGAAATTGATACTATACTATTAGAAAATGCGGAAGCGCCAGGAGCGGTTGGAGAACCCCCAATGGGTCCCATTGGTGCAGCGATTGCCAATGCCGTCTTTCGCCTGACGGGGCAGCGGCTCCGAGAAATGCCCCTGACGCTTACTTAGGATGGGGCGGTTGTAGGTGTTGCGGGTTAACGTGTTGCGTGGATTAGGTGTGATCCAACCCGCAACACGATAACCCGCCACTCACCAATCAGAAGCCAAACATCCCGCAACCTTCAATATCCAAAGTTTGTAATATTCGTCTGTAGCGATCTAACCCCTCAAAACACCATCAAGTCTTGGCAAATGCTTATTTTTAGGAATGAAAATGCCAAGCCGACCTTCTATCATCCAGTTCCTGTTTTTATCTTTCCTCCTCTCCGCCTGCAGCGCTCAAAACCGAGGCCTACTCCTACAAGACTTAGCCGACGCTCCTGATCCCTTATCTATTACTAATAATCTAGAGTGGAGCCATCAAGGAGGACACATTCAGGGCGTTCAGCTTTTTCACCAAGCCGCCGATGATTTCCTATTTGTGAGTGGCAGTTCCAATGATCAATCCTACTATGCGATTGCCAGTCTAAAGCAAAACAAGGTGCTTTCCATCAAGTCTTTTCTCGATGAGCCCTTCCGACATGCGGGAGGTTTTCAGATCGCGGGTGACCTCCTGGCGGTAGGTATCGAAGACAACCAAAAAAAGGACCGTTCAAAAGTCATGATTTTTCAAATTCTAGATCCCGTGAAGCCGGAATTGCGTTTGCTCAAAACGATCGAACGGGCAGGCGACTATAAAAGGTATACGGCAGGCTGCGTAGCGATCACCCTACAAGAAGACACTGTTTTGGTAGCGGTGGGTAATTGGGATACGCAAGACATTGATTTTTATACGATTCCGAAAGCAGAACTAGATGATCCGGCTGTTGAATTCAAACAGGCTAGTAGTATTAATACCGAAGCACTCAATCGGGAAAACTGGATTGAAAAATCCTGGTCTTCTTATCAGAGCATTAATTTCTTTCGCAGCAAAGATGGGCAACTTTACCTCATGGGTACGACGCAGGATCGAATCAAAAACTTAGAGATAATGGACGTCTTCAGCATGGATCCCTCTTTGAACACGCCAAAGATCGTACAGAAAATAGCGCATCGAACTTTCCCGGCCAAAGCAGGTACTACTTTGAGGTGGGGCGGCGGCATTTATCAGGATGAAAAAGGGGAGATTAGAGTGTATGCTACTGGGGAGACTATTGGCAAAGAGTTGCTGTTAAGGTGCTATGATAAAAGTAAGTGATCCATTTACGGCGCGGCAGCACAGCAAGACTTCAGAAGTTTCCCACGGCGAGACAGGGAAAACTTCTGAAGTCTCAGCTCAAGTTTTTTGATAAATATTGAATCCTCGGGAATTATTCTGACCAACCATAGGTTTAGCTGGTATGAAAACTTCATAATACTTACCTGTAGAAGCGCAGTAAGACTTCAGCATTTCCTCGGTTCCACCTTGGCAACCACTGAAATCTAAGCCACTGCTTTCCATCTGTCTCTTATACACATCTGACGCTGCCGACGAAGAGGATAGTG
>CAJXUM010001290.1 GCA_913060855.1 uncultured Lewinella sp.
TCTACACTATCCTCTTCGTCGGCAGCGTCAGATGTGTATAAGAGACAGAAGTTGGGGAATTGCCAATTAACGGGCAAAAAACCAGTCAAGCGTTGTATATCACAGCTTGCCAGGTGGGCAACTCCACATCCAGCCAACCTACGCAGGATCAATGGAAAGTGTGCAGCCTGGGACCAGACACGCGGCCCTACCACATGGCGGTTATAGCCGCCGAATAACTCATCACCTCCATCTCCTGACAGGGCAACCGTTACATCCTGCCGAGCCAGCTCACTGACCAGATATGTCGGAACCTGGGATGAATCGGAGAATGGCTCATCATAAATGGCAGGCAATGTGGGAATGACACTTAATGCCTGATCAGACGTAACGTAGAGTTCGGTGTGCTCAGTGCCCAAATGATCGGCAACGGCCCTCGCGTGCTCGGCTTCGTTATAGTTCTCTTCATGAAAGCCGATGGAGAAAGTCTTGACTGGCCTTGCACTTTGCGCCTGCATCTGGGCAGCAACCATTGTGGAATCATACCCGCCGGAAAGGAACGCGCCCAATGGTACGTCAGCTGCCATTCGCCTCCCAACCGCATCGCGAAGCAGCTCATCCAGTTGGTCAGTCAAAGCCTCAGAACTTTCTCCATCACCGGCTGTCCGATGGGCATTGGTGCTAGCGATATTGCCCAGATCCCAGTAACACTGAGGTTTACCTATGCTCTGTCCTCCTTCGCGGATAGCCACAAAATGGGCAGGAGGCAACTTGAAGATGTCACGATAAATGCTCCAGGGAGACGGCACGCAATTGTGACGCATATAGAGTGCGAGCACATTTCTGTCTACTTCGCCTCGCCAATCAGGATGTACCGTAAGGGGCTTAAGCTCGGAGCCGAACAGGAAAGTTTCGCCGCTACGGCCATAATAGAGGGGCTTTTCACCCATGCGATCCCGGGCAAGAAGAAGCGTTTGCTCCGATGCGTCCCATAGCGCAAAGGCAAACATGCCATTAAGCCGTTTCAACGTTTCCAGGATACCCCAGTGACGCAAGCCCGCGAGCAAGGTTTCCGTGTCTGAGTGCCCTTGCCAGTTGAATGCTCCGCCATCGGCTTCCAGTTCCGCTCGCAGGTCGGCATGATTGTAGATTTCGCCGTTGTAGACCAGCGTGTAGCGTCCGCAGGGGGAACACATTGGCTGGTGGCCAGCCGGTGACAGGTCAAGGATGGAGAGACGACGGTGTGCAAGGGCTAAACCTGTATCACTGGCCGTCCAAACGCCAGCATCATCTGGTCCACGACTTTTAATAAGATGAGCCATGCGTTCGACTAGGATTGAGTCCGGTGCTTTAGGTCCCCAATAGCCGGTAACACCACACATCAGAGCACAAACTCACGCAAGATTCTAAGGAGCCTTGCCGCTTGGGCCTGACGCAAGTGATAACGCTGTACAGGCGCCCAGCCTCCTTCCCTCATCACGTCAATAACCGAATCGTCAGTCCACTGGGAGGCTAGCCCATGCTTGCCCCACTCTTCTCTGATGTCCGAGATCAAACTATTCTTCTCTGGTACCGAAATTTCGTAAATCTACACAGGAACCTCATATTTACCCCCACCTAAATGTAAACATCGGAAAATACCCACCATATACTAAATAACATGTAGCAACGTTTGCCAAAACTCCTACTGAGGCCAAAGAAAATCCATGATTATAATGTCAAACAATAAGATTGCCATTAACGCAATAATTGCAAAGGAGTAGGGAAATACAGTGTCGGATAGATGAAGTAGTTATTGCTATCAACTAACATCTCTGAATTGCACTAGGCCTCACTATCGAACACCAATAATTAATAGCACTCTAAACAAACCATCATCAAGTGTAGACTGCCGATACACAGGCGCTTTAATGGCATACAGCAGTCTATCAATAAAAGAACTTGAACCACACTCATTTAAAAAGTCAAGACATAGCTTTCTTTGTTTCTCAGGCAGATCAGCTTCGTATAGCTTAAAAAATTCACCAACTTGGTCCAAAAGTTGGTTTTTGTCTCTGCTCAGAAGTCTAGCTAATCTTTGCCGCCAGAATCGTAGGCCATTACGTACCCCAATGACGTTTTCCTCATGCTGCCGATAATCGATATAGGCATTATCATCAAAAATAACTTCCCCAAAAGCGGAAACAACGAGGTACACCCACCAATCATGCATCAAAACTTTATCTGTGTTAGGAAAATGCTTCTGTAATAAATTAATTGCAACACGATTCAAAACTATAGTACAGCCAGTAGCAATATTTTGAAGGATTGCATTTTCAAGGCCTGTTGGCTTTGAAAGTTTATGCCCATAACCAATAAATTTAAGATCTTCATCAACCAGTCTTGTACGACAACAATACATCGCAGGGTAGCCTTGCCTTACTCCGGATAGCTTTTCAACCGCAACCTCCAGTTTCTTTTTGTGCCAAACATCATCCTGATCGGAAAACGCAACAAAATCGATATCCGAGCCTACCTCCTTCAAAAGAGACAAAAAACTGACAACTACGCCGACATTTTCTCCCTCAATACACGTCGATACTGCCCCTTCAAAACAAAAGTTACGAAGAATGCTGCGTGTATCATCTGTTGAGCCGTCATCCCGAATAGTCAGGTGTACGCTACCAATACTTTGATTATCAATGCTCGAGAGTTGTTTCTGAAGGAACCTCCCTCCATTATATGCTGTCTCTTATACACATCTGACGCTGCCGACGAAGA
>CAJXUM010001291.1 GCA_913060855.1 uncultured Lewinella sp.
TCTACACTATCCTCTTCGTCGGCAGCGTCAGATGTGTATAAGAGACAGCTTCTGATGTACTCCAATCTGCTACTTTACAAGTGTCGCCCGTTTTTTCAAGTCCATTGATCTGCTGGTGTGCCTCATTGGGTTGTTCAGTATAATGGGCCTGTACTTTTTGTAATAAATCCAACCATTTGCTGTAGGTCTTTGAGGGGAAGACATTGGAGAAGGAGTTATAATCCGATTTTAGTTCTTCTGCTTTCCATTGGAGCACTGTTTTCCAAGTTTTGGTCCCAACTTTACCATCTGGGATGCTGTTTTTTCCTCCCTTTGCAAAGTTGATTTCTTGGAACTGGCGAACTGCTGATAACGTTTCATAACCGAAAATACCAGAGATGGCATCGGGCTGTAAAAGGCCACTATCTACCAAAAAAAGCTGTAGGTAAAGTATGGCGTGCTGATCGACATCTATTTCCCGGGGTGCAATCCAGGACAGATCGTCTCTAAACTTCGGGCCTCTTATATTCGCTCTTATTCCCCACATCCCTCCCTGCCACTTTTTTAAATAGTTTTCTATTTCGAGCGTTGAAACAAATTTATCATATTTTCCAATGTGCAGCAATTCGGGTTTTTCATGGAAATAGGTCTCATCGGTAATAAGTACTTTAGATATAATTGTTGCACTTACTTTTCTACTCTTTTCTGCCAATTCCAAGGTGAAATCAACCTTCGTTTTTTGCGCCTTCACTTCTTCAAAGGCTTGGAGTCGTTGTTGGATGAGTTTTTCTTTTTCCTCCTGCGCTATACGGGCAACTTCAGTCCGGAGCTTCCTCCATTCCTGGCTATTTTTAAGGAGTTCCTTGGCGGGTCTCGATAATTTGGGCATACCCGGAAAGCCATCTCCTTTTTTCCCAGCTCCAATCTCTACCATAAGGAGGTCGGCTTCCTCTAGTAGGACCTCATTTTCGCCGCTTTTGAAATTGAGCTTTGCTTTCGCTATCAGTTGAGCGCTTTGTTCGTTAAATCGTTTAGGGCCTAAGACCTCTCTTACCACCGCTAGAAATTTGTTGAGACCAACATATTCTTTCTTCAATGCGAGCGTATCCTCTTTGTCCACTTTCCATCCCTTAAGGGTAGCAGGAGCTACGGTAAAACCGATATCTGACATTTTATGCTTCAGGATACGAGCTGCCCGTTGCCCCGGAGCATTGGAAAGGTTGTAGGCTAAAATAACGGCGGGAGCAAGTGTGTCATGAGCCAGGTAATAGGTGTAATTCTCTTCTCCCTCTTCTAGTGAGACCTCACTTCGATTGAGTAGGGAGAGTGTTTGGAGCTTGTCTAGAAGCATTTTGATGATGGGCTCTTTGACATCATAGCGTTGTAATAGGTCATTCCGTTTGCAGCTATCGGCTGTTCCCAATTCGGTGGTATGAGCGTATAGTATGTCGAGGATTAGTCCGGATTGTATAGCCGCAGAGATTTTTTTTCGTGTTTCTTCATCCCATCCTTCCTCCGTACCGGTACTTAGTTTCTCTATTTGTTGTTGGAAAAACTCTCCCATGCTAGTCCCTAGCTTGCGCAACTCTCGGTATTGCTTAATGGAAATCCGAACGGGCTGTCCATCCTTTTTCTCTGCTATTTGCCAGAGCTTCTGCAGGGTGATCTGAAGGACCGGGGCAATGGGAGATTCAAGGTCTTCCATCAGGTCATCGGCGATGATCTCAGCAAGATTCCCATTGGCACTTTGTTCCAATTCTAAACGATAGGGATTGTGCTGGGTGTTGTGTCTGATTTTCCCATCTTTCACCTCATCATGTAGGCTTACGCCCCGAACAGCTTCGATGATCCCGTCTCGGTCCAATCTTTTAAGAAAAAGCTCAGCATAGGGTAAGGCTAAAGTGTGGAAAGCGTCTCTGATTTCGGGATGATACTCCTTGCGATAGCTGAGGATCATTTTTCCTTGAATCCCACTATTGCTGTGACTAAACAAAGGCTGAATGGCTGTTAATAACGCTAATAGCTCATCTGGCTGTGCTTTTTCTATTCCTCTACTCGGGCGAGTGAATTTTTCTTCTACCTGATCGAGAATAATGACGAGTGGTTTTCGTACTTTTTGTTCTATTTGCTGCCATTTTTTCAACAGATCCGTCAACTCGGAAAGTTCTTGCGCGGATGTCGATGCCAACTGCTGGACTAAAGCCTCGATTTGTAATCGTATTTGCTTGTTTGTAGCTTTACTAGCCGCTAAATTCAATAGCTGTCTCATCTCTTCCGAATGCGTATCTACCTCTTCAGGCTTGGGGCCAACGGGCAGCTTCTCTAATAACTGATTCAGTGCTTGATCCAAGGTCCCTAATAGCCCTTTCCCTGCGTCTCGTCGGAGATAGGAAATCTCATATTTATCCCTAATGCGAGGCGCCAAACCCGCATCTAACATGGAGGATTTTCCCACACCGGATTTGCCATAAAGTAGAATGATGGGATGGATACCTTCGAGGTGATTGTGAAGTTCTCTAATTTGAACGCCCCTTCCGAAAAAAACAGCAGCGTCTTTTTCTTGAAAATAGTGAAGGCCAACATAAGGCACTTGGGGGAGGTGACGAAAAGCTTCCTTGGGTAATGACAGCCCAAAAAGTGGGCTACGGGCTGCACGAGGTAGATTCCATTCCTTTACGGTCTCGGCGCCAGGTCGTATATAGAGCTCCCAGGGGCTGTCTCTTATACACATCTGACGCTGCCGACGAAGAGGATA
>CAJXUM010001292.1 GCA_913060855.1 uncultured Lewinella sp.
CGAGATCAGCCTCGGTCTCGTGGGCTCGGAGATGTGTATAAGAGACAGCGTTTCCCCTGATTTCACCTTATGGTATTTGCGAGTGTAAGTCACAGGAGTAGCAATGGCTTTTCCTTTTTCAAAATAACCTAGTTTATAGTCCAGGTAATCCGTCCCCCCTTGATAGAAGAAATCTACCTTGTCAAAAGAATGATCAAATAGGCTATCGGGTTTTATCTGAATAGCTAGTGTAAAGTCTTTCTTACGAGTTTGAATGCTCATCCCAGCCAAGCCAATGGGCAAGCCATTTTTATCGTAGATGTTTCTGCGAAAATCCCAGGTCCCATCACTTCCCGCTTTGAGATCCACTGGACTATTGGTATCCGCCATCCGATAAGGGAATATGAAGCCCCTTCCGACAGCACCAAAACGTTGCTGTAGCAAGGCTCGGATACGCCCCGTAAACATATCTGCCTGAATGTGTGAATCGCCAATGTGCGCCACCGTTACTTTGCCTAGTTCTTTGGCCTCTAGTTGTCGCAATTGCTCAAAAAACGGGGATAATGCCTCCTTATTTAGGATTTGGTTGACAGATAGATCGAGAAAAGCGGGAAAGCTATCGGAATAAGGAAGACGTGTCTTGGGCAGTTCTAATACACGGCCTTCGAGCCGTTCTTGGCGAAGGGAATCTTGCAATCGACGCTGCTCACTTTCGGCCTTTAATTTCCGATGATCCATCCTAGACCTGGAAGCCGCGGCAATCGACCAACCGCCGATTGTCCCGAGGACTACTAGTAAGATAATACGTTTTGTAAAATTCATTATTGGGGGGTATATTCATCGTAGGCACCCATCAAATAGGACAAGAGTAATTTCCCTGCCTGATGCGCTCCTCTAAAGTTAAAATGTGTGTAATCCAAATTGGCCCAACTGGGCTCCTTCTCTTCTACCCAAGTAACCATACTGCCTGCTCCACCCATGGCTTCATAAAAACTAAAGAAACTCACATTCTCCTGTGCGGCTACCCGACGTAGGGCTTCATCCACTCGGGGTGTTCCTGGATCAGTCATCATCTCTCCTTCCACTTTAATGGCTTTATCCGTTGGTCCCACCAATAAAATAGCGGCTTGCGGTAGATGGCGCTTGACGTGCCGTATCATTCTCCGCATTTCGGACCGATACCAACTGTAATCTTCCATTTCTGCATTGATTACATTTAAACCATACTGTAAAACTATCAAATCATAATTCATTAAGGAATCAAACTGCACCAACATTCCTCCTGATACATGCGTCAGCATAACGCCAGAATTCCCCCTGGCAGAAAGATTATCGAGTATAATCCCTTTTTCGCTTTCGATACTCACGCCATACAAGGGCAAATTCTCGGGAAGTTCAAAGTCTAGCCGAAGCCTCCTGCAAGGCTCTTCTCGTAACCACAATTGATTAAGGTGTTTCTTCTTGTCCAGCTCATAACGAGCTGTAGTTTCTCCTACGGTGACCGATACAAAAGGTTGCTGACCACTAGCAGGCAACAATGAATCCCGCGCTGGCCGCCCGTAAAAAAGGCGGGCCTTGGGTATCGATCTGAGGCCAGGGTTCAACTTTACAGCGCCATATTGTACCCAATGATTCTCCACTTCCGCCGTAGTATCCATCACGGTAACTGTTTGTAAGGAGTCTTTAGCAGTGGTGTCGGCTTGGGGTTGTCGAGCTAAGAAAAACTCCCCAGCGAGGTTCCGGGCCACTGCATATGGATTTTTCCGACCAAAAGTAATGGTCTCCCAATCTCCGCCCATCTTATGCCGCACAGATCTACGAAAACCCGCTACCTGCGAAGAAATGGGCACATACCCTACCCCCGCTCCGCCAAATCGGCGCTGTAAGCTATCTCTTACCGTTTGAGAAATCAGGTCCCCTTCAATGGAGGAATCTCCGAAATAAGCAATCCGAACCTGGCCGGTACTTTGCGATAAGCGCTTGAAAAAGGAACGCAAGTTAGCTGCATTATCAAAAACGGTAGGAGGTGGTATAGCAATCGTGTCTTCTTCCACCAGGGGCTGAAGATCTATCGTATCAACTGCCAGTAAAGCCAACGTATCTGCTAGCTGTAAAGAATCTGCCCCGCTGGACTGCCCATACTTCCCCCATACTGGATAGGATCTAAAATTGGACTGTAGAAATGGGATATTGGCGTGCAACAGGGGATAAGCAGCCAACAGAAGAGCCGCGAAAAGGAGGGTTAAAAATGCTGTAGTGAATGTCCTTTGTTCCAAATTCTGGTTCGTTTTCTTACTTTGGGGATAGAGATGTAAGTGTATTTTTATCCGTTTTTAAAACGAGGCCAAAGGTACAAATATTCCGCATTACAAGGGCTTGACCTAAGAATAGAATCCAGGAAAATGAACTTTAATCCCCCTAAATACATTCCACTAGCGAATAATTTCTAAATTCCAAGGCTGTTTCATCCATCAGAGCGACGCTCCAAAGGAGTACCGTTCATTATTAAACTATACGATATGCGATTCCTCTTGTTGGCTTTCTTGCTCCAAACTTCTCTATTCATGGCTGCACAATCTGCGGCACCAAGCACGCTTCTGCTACCCGATTATCTCTTCGATGGAGAGGAGATGCACCAAGGTTGGGGTATTATCGTGCAAAATGACACCATTGTAGCGGTGGGTCCCAAGCAAAGTCTGCAGCCTGTCTCTTATACACATCTGACGCTGCCGACGAAGAGGATAGTGGAGATCT
>CAJXUM010001293.1 GCA_913060855.1 uncultured Lewinella sp.
GAGATCAGCCTCGGTCTCGTGGGCTCGGAGATGTGTATAAGAGACAGATGTAGCGTTGCCAATGCCCTGCTGCGGTCGAATTGGTAAGACTAGCTGACTTCATCCGCAAATAGGGGAAAGCATCAGGATGAAAGTAAGCCGTGAAGTGGTTGGCTTGGCTTTGGTAAGCATATGTTTTTTTGGCAAAAAGGCGGATCCAGCAATCGATCATTTTCTTCGAAAAGCCCACCGACCAGCCTTCCTGTGCCTCATAGCCTCTCAATTGGAAGGTTTCGATATGCTCGAATAGTTGATGCTCGGTCACGTATTTTTCAAAAACGAGGGCGGGCATTAAAGGAACCAGTAGGCTGGCTGCCTTCCAGTCCAGCACTTTGGTTAAAGTAGCAATGAGTTTTTCATCCTGGGTTTGTACTGCTTTCTGCACCCAAGTTTGCTGGTATATGGCGACCTTCTCTCCATTGATCTGCGTTTGATAAGCTGGCGTATTTAGCCAATACTTGATCGTTTCTTCCGCACTCCGCTCCAGGCATTCCATCAGAAATTCAAGCGGCAGCAAGGCTATGAATTGTTCCCACCAAAAGAGCGGATCATATTCAAATCGATCAGGCGCTGTGTTTTTTGTCTCGATCCCGTAACGCGTCGCTAGTTCCTCTGCCATCCAGAATCCCCCTTCTTGTCGAGGAATGTCCAAGACCTTCTGTTTTTTAGCGGAGAACATTCGCAGTAAACCACTGGCTTGTGCTTCTTTGAGGTAGGGCTTCAATTGATCGACTAATTCACTACGCAAAGGAGCATAATCCAAGCGTATTAATGAGCCGATGATCAATCGTTTAGCGGCTCTTGCCGTTTTTGAATTGAGTCGTTTCCCGACAAATTCAGTTTCATGCAAATGCACGAGGAAGCTCTGATCCGCCATTTGTAGATCTTGCGCTACCGCATTTAAAAAAGACCATTTTTCGCGGATGCTTTCTTTGGCCCAGTCTTCTTGTAGTAGTTCAATCGCCCTTTTGGCATCCAGCTGATGCAGCTGTGTCCAATAAGCTAGTCGCTGATCCGCCTTTCCATATTTCCATACTTCATTCGTTTCCTCTTTCGTGATTTCGGTTGGAAAAGGCCACAGTTTATAGGTATTGAAGATATTCCTAGTCGTTTCCCCTAAAACTTGATAGGCCCTTTGCTGGGCTTTTTTTCCCAATCCATGTAGCGTTGCCATCAATTTAACAACAGCTTCGGGTGGGATTTTCTCTTTTCGATTATCCACTATGGCCAGCCATTTTTTGAGCCAACGCTGTTTACTGATATGCTCTAAAGTCAGGATATCATTCAGGATAGTGGCGAGGGCTGGGGGCGTTGTAGGCCTTTCCTCCGCTACTATTTGTATGGGATCTGGCGCTATCAAATTCGGTAAGCCCGGTCCAATTTCAGCTAGGTACACCGAATAGGATAAAGCCTGTAACACCTGTTTCTCCGCATCGAGTCGCTGATCGAGTCGCGATGCAATCACTTCGGGTAGTTGATCGGGATTTAGCTGCCGTCGGCTCGTGCCCAACAGTACTATTTCTTTGAGATGTGCATCCATGGTTAAAGTGAAATATATTGGCGATCATTGAATAGGCCCAGCGGCAAGGCTTTTCGGTTGCGTAAGACTAAGGCCATATCTTTCCTATCAGCACCCAATAAAGCCAAGAGGTACATCAGTTTCTCTATCGGAAAATTCGAGACAATCGGAATTAGCTTTCCGGTCTGATCAAGGAGGTACCAATCCTCTTCTTCGCGAATCAGTCGGGATTGAGCCAATAGATAAGCTTGGTTATTCAACCAGGGGTTGATCGCCAATTGGCTGGCTTCCAAGGAGAGCAAGGACAAACCATCTTCGGCCAACTTAGGATACTGTTTGAGTGCTGGTATTTGTCCGTTCTGCATACGTAAAACTGCGCGCTGTGGTAAGACAGCCGGAAAAAAAGCAAGCTGCGCCGGTAAGATGGTGCCAGGTATCAAGGGGTTGGCGATAGGTGCAAAGGTATTCCCAAAATGGAGGATCAATGCCGATTGATTCGATTCGCTCCCCCAGAGCCAGGTACGTTCTACTTCCAAGCTATCATACTGCTCTTTTTCTTGCCCCAATACGATCCAGTCATCTTTGATCGCTAGTGCTTCGAGATCGGTTTTTAGTTCCTTAGGGGATTGCGACCAACCTAGTAAATTCTTCAGGCTCTCTTGCCAAGTTGGTGATAAATGCGGATAGTTTTTCCAACTTTGTATCAACCCAAACAGTTTACCAAGAATCGTCATCGCCTCCTTCTGCCATTTGTCCGGTTCGCCAAAGGAGAGTTGCCCGAGCGCGCGGACCCAATTTGCCAAGCCAGTCGCCTGCGCGTCCACCATCCGAGCCGCCATGGTCTCAAAGTCCTTTGTTGGCCAATTGGGTAAATCCAATAAGCCCACTCGGATTAAATCCTCCAGCCATCTCTCCAATTCTAGCACGCCTGCATTTACCTTCGCCATTCGACTTTCCTGCCGCTTGGCTTTCCCTTTGGCTAATTGTTCTTGCTCTTCTGGCGTGTAATCTTTTTCTTCCTTTTTGGGCTTTGTGGCCTTTTCCCTTCTTTTATCTAACCAGTCATGCACCCAATCCGGTTCAGGCTCAGTAGCTATTTGATCGCCTAGCTGGGCGCGGACCAAGAGCTGTCTCTTATACACATCTGACGCTGCCGACGAAGAGGATAGTGTA
>CAJXUM010001294.1 GCA_913060855.1 uncultured Lewinella sp.
CTACACTATCCTCTTCGTCGGCAGCGTCAGATGTGTATAAGAGACAGACTTACAATAGGCCCTACAAAAGGCGCAAACCCATGGTAGTCGAAGAGCACCTTTGATACTTCCAAGCCCAAGGACTTTCGCTTAAGATTTTGGATGGCGCCATAGGTATTGGTAGAGGTACCATAAGCACGATAGCTTAGGGCGATATTCATATCCGATTTATGGAGATAATAGCCTATGGTAAAATCAGGCATTAGAGAAGTACTATAAGGCGGGATATAAGGTCTTTCTGATTCATTATAGTCAGAATTGCCCAACCAGAAGGCGGAAGACATTCCCACACCAATATAGAAATCATTGAGACCGCCGCCTTCAGCCAGTTTATCGGTAACCAAGGCAGTACGCCCCGACTCCCAGTCCTTTTCTGCTGGCAAAGTGGTTTCCAGCATGAATCGATAGGATAAGTTGAAATACAATGGAGGTGTAGTCACTTCAACTTGCTGCTGCTGAGAAATAAAATAATCCTGTTTATTAGCATAGTTCCATAACAAGCCCGCCTCAAACAAATGGTTTTTGCTATTGAAAGTTAGGCCTGTTATTAAAGGTAAACTAGTATGATTCAACTCAGGGCCATTGCCGAAATCTAGGTACCCATTGTCTTGTTCATAGTAGAAAGGTGCAATTGATACACCCAGGAAAGGCCTTATTTTGTTATGCTGAATTCTTAAGGGATAATATTTTAAAACGGTCTCGACACCACTGAGGAAGCTGACCTCTTGTCGATCGCTTTGCAATACCGGATTGCCCAAAGGGATAGCTAAATAAAAATCAGCATGCCCCCAGAAATGAGTCCCGCCAATGATGAAACGGGCCTTATGCAGGGGATCAAAATCGAGAGACTGCAGCTGATTCTGTCTATTCAAATATTGGGTACTCCCACCAAAATTAGTTTGATAATCCAACCCGAGTGTTAGCTGTGCAAAGCGATGTCGGGTCTGCTTTTCGACATATACTTGGCCAGTGACCTGCTGAAGGGTAAATAGAAGCAATAGAAGAATACAGCTCAGTTCTTTCATGATTCGCCTATTAGTGAGATAGGAAGATACTCATCCGAACAAAAATTGGCAAAGGTATTGTTCTAATTGCTATCAATTGGCAATGAATAGTGGGCTTGACTTATCGAGTAGTAATTTCAGCCTAACCTTTATTCTTTTGATTCCAAGCCGCCAAA
This sequence comes from uncultured Lewinella sp., assembly GCA_913060855.1. GTDB lineage: Bacteria > Bacteroidota > Bacteroidia > Chitinophagales > Saprospiraceae > DT-111. Next base: position 1,220 of record CAJXUM010001294.1, read on the forward strand.
ATGTCCGCCTCCCTCATCAATACCGATTTCGGATTTTGCTCTACTGCTTCACGCTGCTCCGCCGTCATGGCTGATGAATACCACCACGCATGGATATCCTTCATCGTTTCCGTCAATGGCCTGAAAGATAGCCCTTGATCGATAGCATGGGCATTGCTGGCCCTCGCCGAGCCCCAATTGTTGCCTTCGGGCATAATCCAAGGAACGAGATAGGGTATTTGATGCGCTTTCAGAAAGTCATAGTCATCCACTTGCACCAAGGTGGTCTCCACATCAAATGCCTTTTGGGCTTCAGAAACGAAGGTATACATGTCTTGCGCTTGGGTTGGCCCTACCGCATTGTACGTGCCTGCTTTCTTCTCTTCAATCAATCGAATCATCCACTCTGCAACGTCTCGCACATCTATATACTGAACAGGGTCTCCCGTTTTGCCAGGGACCAAGGTCTCTCCTCCCCTACTCAAGCGAATGGGCCAGTGAATAAATCGATTCGTTTTGTCGGCTGGCCCGATCATATAAGTCGGTCTTACCACAATGGTTCGATCTTCGCCAAATTGTGCTTTTGCTGCCAGCTCCGAATTGGCCTTCATCACGCCATACTCATATTCCAATTTATCATCCTCACTTTCTAGTCCTTCCGGCATTTCCAATACCAATGAAGTGTCTTCCTTAATGTCCTTTCCGAGGTAGGGATAATAGACTCCTGTCGAAGAGGTATAAAGGTACAGCCCCACCTTATCCTTCAATAATTCCGCCGTCTTCTTTGTCCATTCTACTTTACGGCCTGAATTGTCAATCACCACGTCCCATTCCCGGTTTTCTAAAGCAGTCAAATTGTCTTCTCTATCACCAATCAGCTGCTCCACCTCTTGGAATAAATCCTGGTGGACCGTGGGCTTAGATTTCCCTCTGGTGAAAGTACTGATTCGATGCCCGCGTCCCAAGGCATAGGCGATTTGGTGAGGGCCTAGGAAACTGGTACCTCCTAGGATTAATATGTTGAGTGATTTGGATTCCGTACTTTCTTCTTCGGTTGCCGTATTCTCGCAGGCGACCAAACTAGTCCCGAGAAAGGGTAAAACTAAACCAGCCTGTAGACCTTTTTCTAGGAAAATCCGCCTTGAGTTCTTTGTGTCCATTTTTTCTAGGTGTTTAGTAGCCTTATCCGCTGGCTACAGCCATAAAATGATATAAATGCCCTATTGAGGTAGGCCTAAGGTCGCCTTTTTTAGGGCTGCATAAGGTTGTGCTTTAGTCGGATCCTCTAAAGTATTATAAATTCGAATAAGGCTATCATAGATATTCGCATCTTTTTTTCTAGCTCCAGCGCTTTTTCACAATAGGGAGCACTTTGCGCTATCTCTCCCAGCTTGAAATAATTTACTACAACTCGATGCAGAAACAAGGATGGAAATAAGAGAACCAAGATGTAAAAGGCCCTCTAAATCAATGCTAACAAAAGCTTATTAACAATAAATTCCTGTCTCTTATACACATCTGACG
>CAJXUM010001295.1 GCA_913060855.1 uncultured Lewinella sp.
CGAGATCAGCCTCGGTCTCGTGGGCTCGGAGATGTGTATAAGAGACAGGGGTAGAAGACGGCCGCTTCTTCTTGATAGTCCATATCAAAAGGATCAGATCCATCTGCAGGGAAAACGGTACGTTTACCAACCCCATCCCAATTGGCGTGAAATTTCAATTTGACATTCCAAGCCCAATCAAACAACTTCTGTCCTTCATCCTGAATGGGGTTAATGAGCACTTGAATCACACTACTTTCAAATATGTATTCATCAATCAGCCTACCATCAGTAGGTCCGATATCGAGGTACTGTAGGGACAAATTATCGTTCTGATAGTTAAACACAAAGTCTTTGAATAGGGAAGTTGTTTTATCCACTACCCTACTCCCTTCGGGCAGGTTTTGCCCATCGTATAGGGAACTGTCATTTAATAAGGTATTCAACTGGTTGAAGCTATTGACACTAGCACCCTTTTCTAATTTTAGCTCAGCAGAAATTTCGGAGGTAAAAGGCGTATTAGCGCCAATACGTGCCTGATTAATATCGAAATTAATCGAATGCAGACTAAAGTTCAGCTTTTCATCGCTGTCACCCCAAAAATTATAGCTAAGCCGTAAGCTTGAAAAATTGGCAGGCATAATTTTTATTTTTAATGATTAAACATTTCTCTTCATGGCCCAATGCCGGAGCAGATCAGTCAATAACTTAGCCTCCTTTTCAGGAGATATTCGATGATCCGCCCTGGCTTGGCCTAATACGGAAAAGACTAAAGCAGGCCTCGACCTTTTGGCCAACATGGGCTTGGTCTTCCACTTATGATATAATGATCGCAAGCGCTTAGGTTGGCGTTTTCGAGTGGGGAAAATAGCCCCCACTGCTTTGCCCTTTAGCAGTGAAGGCCGATGGCGGATCACATGCTGTACAAAGGCAGGTATCGTAGCTTCCAACAGGGCAATTAGACGCCGCTGTTTAGCCGGCAATTTATCGACTGGGTAGAGGCGACTCCAAAGGCGATTCAATTGTTCCCACTGTTTGTCTGGGTAAAGCGCCTGGCCAAATGCACAGCTGATTTTCACCCGAATCCAGGGAAAAGGATGTGGGTCGTCCAAGTTCATCCGAAAAACAAAATATTTCGGCAAACTCACTACGCCCATCAAACCAGCGGTGGCACCGATACCTAGAATACCGACTGACCAGCAATCGGACAATATTTCAGATATCCAGCGCTCAAAGAGCGTCCATGCTTCGGCTCGACCAGCGTCTCTACGACCTTCTTTGCGAAGAGAGTCTCTCAGGCTAGGTAGCAGCCCAAGTAGAGCTGCACCTTGATGCCCCACCTCGTGCACAAGCGAAGAAGCAATACCGCTAGACACCATACGCTCGCGGGGCACTCGGATGACCGCTACTGGGTTTTTCTTCCCCCCGGGCAAACGCGTTCGCGCTCTCCGAATAGCGGCGCCATGCCCCCGATCTAGATAAGTGATCATGGGCGGTGGATCAACAAAAGGTCGAACGATAGACAGTGCATCTTTGGCAACGGTATCCAAACCTGCTAGCCAAACACCTGTATTATGCTCTCCCCTTTGCGTCAATACATCGGCAAAGATGTCGAGTTGATCCAGCAAAGCATTGAACCTAAGCTTCAGCAAGGCAAATTCCTTTTGGCTTTTTGCAGCTGATGGCTGGGTTTTGAAGTTTGTTTTCCGAATAAACTTGTCCACCTCTTGTCGCAACTCTTTTGTGCCATTGACAAGCAAAGCATTGATTCCTTTTTGTGCCTGATCGGGTATATTTGCGGCCTGCACCATGGGCATTGTCAAGGAAAAAGGTTCGATTTGATTGAGACGGGTCAATAAGGCTTTAGCCTCGGCAGTTAAATGTTGACGATAGGATATCAGGCCCCCAGAACGACGATCTTGGTGCCCTTCCTTACCCAACGGCCAGTGTGCCGGGAGCCTCTGCGCTTTTTTCCCATACCGCTAGCCAGTACTTGTTTTGCTGCTGACTTGACCGCTGCTTTTACCATAGCTTTTGAAGGAGGGCGACCACTTTGGGTAGATTTTGCTGCGGTTTTCCGAGCCGCGATCTTGGCAATTTTGACCAATTTCTTAGCCACCTCCATTTCTTGTTCTTCCGGGGCATATGATTCCAATTCCCAGCCCCAACGATCGACAAACCAACGGCCCAGATTATGTCCTGTACGACCACCATAACGGCCACCTCTAGAGCCCCCATACCTAGATCCCAAGTAGCTTCCAACCTTACGACCCAGCGTAGGAATCATTTTACGACCATAGGATTTCAACTGTCCCCCCAAATATTTTCTGGCCCCACGACCAGCGCTAGAATTCCAAAGTTTTTTGGCACCACCCGCCGCTTTGCGTATCAAACTTCCGAGGAACTGGTCGAGCTCCTCATCCCCTTGAACCGCTAGTAGTTCATAGGCTAGTTCTTCCTCTTCGCCATCATATTCACTTTCGAACTCGTCCTCAAATTCGAATTCGTCTTCGAATTCTTCTTCATTTTCAAATTCTTCTTCAAATTCGAATTCATCATCGTATTCAAATTCATCATATTCCTGATAATCTTGCATGATTTTTGTATTTTATGAGGTTAATAAATTGAAGAATTAATTTGTGTTTGCTGGGTAATTTCTATACCCCGAATAGGAAAATTCGATCTCCTCTACGGCTGTCTCTTATACACATCTCCGAGCCCACGAGACCGAGGCTGATCTCG
>CAJXUM010001296.1 GCA_913060855.1 uncultured Lewinella sp.
GAGATCAGCCTCGGTCTCGTGGGCTCGGAGATGTGTATAAGAGACAGGGCTTTTTATGCCTGTCATTGTATCGGGTATAAACCACCTTGACATTTGGGGCGAGAGCTTTCATATAATGCCCTACAGGTTGAGAGGTAGTCGTCGCAATGGTAACCTCCTTGCCCGCCTTTACATCCTCATTGTTGGCCACAAACCACTCCGATAAGCCCTTCATGGAATTCATCCAGTAATCCGTTTCATAACGGGCGTAAGCATTTTGAATGCCACCGGAAAGTGGATTGAAATAGGTGGACTGATAGGGGTGGTTTCGCAACATCCAAAACAATGGAATAGCAATCAATAAGCCCAGTACTGCCTGCGTCCCCAGGCGATAAGCCTTTTGGGGCAATAAGCCCGTTAGCAAAGCCCAACCCTTCGCACTAATTACCACCAGCATGGGGTAAACAAATAGGAAGTGCCGCATGCCATCATACAGAGAAGATTGCTTTACGATAGCGTATGCCACCGGAAAAATCATCGTATACAGCAAAAATAGCCAAAGCCAGATATCTTCTTTTTTCTGGTTTTTTATCAATAAGAAAGGGAAAGCCAAAGCGCCAGCCAATACAAACATCGGAGAGGCAATGCTAATCCATTTCGGGATATAATACCAAGGCAACTCATCTGACCAAAGATGTTTACCTTCAAATAACATTCTAATACTGGTAGAAAAGTTAGACATTTCACCCAACGCTTTCAGCGGATTTGCAAAGGGTGCCTGCCAACCATAAGGCCAATACAGTAATCCGCCAAAATAACTACCGATGACGACTACAGCCCCTAAGCCTGCCATTTTCAGCATGGTGCGCGGATTGGTCAACTCCTTGCGCAAGTCGGGCTTCAATAAAAAGCGCAAACCCACAAAAAAACCAAAATAGGCAATGAGCAAAATCCCTCCTACCCTAATGTTGATACTCGCGGCAATACCTACGATCAGCATTAGCACTGTCCTGGCCCCTGGCCTCGGCAATTCTTTGACAAATCGTATGAGGTACAACAATGAAAAGACATAGGTAGCGGCAAATGGGATATCCTTCGGATTATTCATGGAATGTCCGAAAATTCGAGGGGATAGCGCCATAAACAAGAGCGCCCAAAATCCTACTCGCCAACTTCCGCTCATTTCTTTGGCCAGTAGGCCCGTAAATAACATGAGTATAAAACCGACCAATGCATTGAGCAAATGTCGCATTTCATATTCATCAAACCCGCCTATATTCTTATTCAACCAAGCTGCCGTATAGTCAAAAAGCCCCCCATAATAATATAGGTTCTTATAACTCAGTGCTGAATTTTCTTCTCCATCTGTTTCATAATAACTCAAGAGCTTTTCGCCGTATATCTTTTGCACTTCTTCATCTCCAGAAATCCCATAATCAAAACTCAAGAGTGGCATTCCTACCAACAAGAACATAGAAAGCACAAAAAACAATAGTCGGAAATAACTGGGATCGTCTCCCCAACTCCTGGCTTTCAGGTCGTTAAGAGGTTCCCCCACGAAGCGGCTCCAAAATTGGCGTGTACCAATCATCAGTGCCTGTCCAAACATGCTAAAGCTATCCTTGAAGAGAGATATTTTCGAGCCCTCTTGGTGATCCCATTGAATGGGCATAGAGACAATGGCAATATCATCTGCTTTGGCCTTGGCCATCAATTCTACATCATGCGCCCAACCTTTGGTTTTTAGATTGGCAAACAGACGCTTAGCAATTTCACGAGGGTAAAGCTTAAACCCGCACTGCGTATCCTTTAAATTGAGGTTAGTCAATAATTGGATGATCAAATTAAAGATCAGGCCAGCCAAGCGCCTGATAAAGGTGCCCTGTACGACCGAATCCTTGTGCTCTCGTGAGCCTACCAATATAGTGTCTCTCGGAAATTCATTATTCGGGAGATGCGATAGCCAAGAAAATAGCTCCTGGGGCCGAGTAGCCATATCTGCATCTAGGGTGAGGATAAAATCACCAGTAGCCTTCTCCACACCAGCCTGCAGTGCACCACCTTTTCCAAGGTTCTTGGGAAGAACAATGATTTGATATAGGTCCGCAGAAGAAAATGCCTTTTCTAAACCTTGCTTCGCCTTAGTGGCCGTATCGTCGGTGCTTCCATCATCTACAATAATGAGTTCCAATGTTCCCTCCCACTCTGATTCAAAAGCCTTCACGGTTTTGATGAGTCGGGAAATTCGATCTTTCTCATTGTAGCAGGGAATAACCAAAGAAAGTTTGCCAGCAAAATTTGACTGCTTTTTTCCGGAAACCTTAACCTTTTTCTGCCTGGTTTTACTCATATTAAAAGGGATTAACACTGGAAGGGCAAAGATGAAAAACTTCTTTTACAAATCATAACAGATTCAAAATGTTAGTGCTCCTGTCGAAAAATCAAGCACGATAACGACAAAAAGCCTACTTTTGCAGACGTACCTAATCAAAGCACCAAAAGTTCACTTTTTTTTCCACATTGAAAAGCAAATAAGCATGTCTGTTGCAAGTAAAGCGACTCTTTCTCAAAGAGTCCAAAAAATGGCAGAATCAGCCACGATCAAAATGGCTCAATTGGCTCGGGAATTGAAAGCCGAAGGCCATGATGTGATCAGCCTAAGTTTGGGCGAACCTGATTTTGATACCCCCCAACACCTGTCTCTTATACACATCTCCGAGCCCACGAGACCGAGGCTGATCT
>CAJXUM010001297.1 GCA_913060855.1 uncultured Lewinella sp.
GCAGCGTCAGATGTGTATAAGAGACAGACCTAATAGAGCACCCACTGTTCCGCGAATGGGTTTTGGGCCAAAAACATGAAATCTTTTGGGAACAGTGGACAACCAATCATCCCAACAAAACACAACTGATTCGGGAAGCTCGACTTTATCTACAGCGATTATCATTTGAAAAACAAAGCGCACCTGAGCAAGAAGTAGAAGCCGAACTGGCTAATGTTTGGACTAGCATCAATCAAACGACAAAACCAAAGGGAAACACAAGAAAAAAGGAAGCTGCTTTTTTCTCCTTCCGAGTGATGAGAATAGCGGCCTCCATATTGTTTTTAATCGTAGCAGTAGGCTTAGGCTGGCAACTTTTCTCTTCTCCTTATCAGGTGTATGCCACTCATTTTGGAGAAACAAAGACCATTACACTTCCGGATCAATCTGAAGTGATATTGCAGGCCAACTCGACGTTGAAAGTGTTGAAAAAATGGGAAGACAATTTGCCAAGAATCGCCGAATTAACAGGAGAAGCTTTTTTCTCGGTGCGAAGAAAACCAGGGCCCAATCCCGTCAAATTTGTGGTCCAAACCAAGCAATTTGAGGTAGAAGTATTGGGCACCCAATTCAATGTACTAGATCGCTTAGACCATAAACGGGTCGTTCTGGTGGAAGGCAAAGTGAGATTGAAAAGCGAAAATGAACCAGCACTCAACTTAGCACCCAATGAAATGGCCATTTATTCCAGCCAGAGCCAAAGCTTCGAAAAAACACAGGTTCAAGCCAGTGACTTTACCGCTTGGACAGAAAGTAAATTGATTTTAAACCAAACTCCATTATCCGAGATAGGTAGAATTTTGACCGACAACTATGGCCTAGAAATTCGCTTTTCGGAACAAATTGACCAAACACAAACTCGAACCTCCGTTGGAGCTATTCCGGTTTCGAGCCAGGCTGACTTAATCAAATATATAGAAGCCAGCTATGAGGTAAACATCCAACAAGAAGGTAATATCATACAGATACGAAAATGAATTGATTGAAGTGACGATAGGTTGACAACAGCCCTATTCTTCACCAAATATGCTAAATTATACAATGGGACGAGAAGAGAACAAAGCGTTCCGTGGCTATTCTCTGCGATGGAGCCTCCTATTGGCCAGTTTTTGTTTTTGTAGTAGTTTGATCAAAAGCCAGACCATTCCTGAGGTAAAGTATAAAAACACCGCCTCCCTCAGCCAAGAAATGGCTTTGTTAGACTTGCTCAAAGTAATGCAACAGCAGACTGGCTTCACCTTTATTTTCGATGAGAAAATATTGGAGGAGCTAACGTTTTCTTTTGAGGGAGAAACACGTCATCGTTTCAATCGATTCCTATTGAATGAAATTACTCGCCAGACTAATCTTCAATTCCAAGCGATCAATAAGACCACCTTTGTCATTAAAAAGAAGCGACGGGAGAAGGTCACCTTATCTGGCTATTGTACAGATATATCTGGCAACCCGATGGAAGGGGCCAACCTTTCTTTAGCTGGCGAGAACCTAGGTGTGATTAGCAATGCGGAAGGCTATTTTGAAATGGAGTTGAAGCAAGGAGCCTATTCTTTATTGGTTAGCTACGTAGGCTTTGAAAGCATCAATCGTGCGGTGGAAATTAGCGGATACGATGATGTTGAATTAACATTTAGGTTTAAAAAGCACTTGGAGTTGGAAGAAATCCTCGTTGTAGGCAATCGCTTTTCGCCCAAATCCTTACAACAAACAGCAGTCCCCGTGGAGGTGGTGAATGAAAAGCAGCTTAACCAAGCAAACCAGGCGGACTTGAGTCAACTCCTCCAATATGAAACACCTTCTTTCCACTCTACCCATCAAACCGTTAGTGATGGGACCGATCATGTTGATCCAATTTCATTGAAGGGCCTTGGGCCTGATCAAGTACTCGTTTTAGTTAACGGAAAAAGACGACATTCTTCTTCCCTGGTCAATGTAAATGGAACAGTAGGGCGCGGTAGTGTCGGTATCGACCTCAATGCCATCCCCATTACTGCGATCCGAAAAATTGAAATCTTAAAAGATGGAGCTACGGCGCTTTATGGTTCGGACGCCATTGCAGGCGTAATCAATTTGCTACTGAAGAACACTGTTGATCAAGGCTTGGTAAGAATTCAGACGGGTATTACGAAAGCAGGGGATGGTCAGCACTTATCTGTTAGTACGCATTATGGGCTCAAATCCTTCAAAGAGGGACATACTAATCTAACTTTTTACGTAAAAAGGCGGACGGCAGTCAATCGTTCTGGTGCCTATGATGGCCCGATTTTTGGCACCTCAGAAGATGCTAATGAGCAGGTGCGTGAGTCTTTTTTCCAACAGGTAGGATTTGGAAAAAACAGAGTCATGGAAGCGGGCAATTCTGCTATTTTAAATACTGGTTTCCTGCTGAATATGGCAGCCCCACTTACCGGTGGTTTTGAGTTTTACACCCATGGCAATTTTAATTATCGTCAAGGAGATGCTACTGGTTTCTATCGATTCCCATACGAAGAAAGTAAGCAATCAGGGCTTTATCCCTTAGGGTTTTCGCCCAGTATTCAGAGTAATATATTCGATTTCTCCATTGTAAATGGCCTAAAAGGGAAGATTGATGATTGGGAAATTGATTTTAGTAATAACCTAGGGCAGAATAGCTGTCTCTTATACACATCTCCGAGCCCACGAGACCGAGGCTGATCTCGT
>CAJXUM010001298.1 GCA_913060855.1 uncultured Lewinella sp.
GAGATCAGCCTCGGTCTCGTGGGCTCGGAGATGTGTATAAGAGACAGGTGTATATACTGTATATGTTTACAAATGTAGATAATTATTCTGGGATCTGCAATTTTTTAAGAAATGAATGGATTCAGAGGGAAAGCATAGCAGGAGGGTAAAACAAGCTTTCAATTGAACTAATAGTCCGTTCAGAGGAGATGTGTAAGCTTGTAAGTGTGTGTATATTAATCAAATAGAAAGGTTTAGTCCTGAAGGAGCGTTTCTTTCTCAAATCATAAACCATTGAAAATAAAAATCCTGACTTTTGAGTTAGGATCTAGAGTGACATCGACTATTATTAACCGATATGGTCTAATCGAATGGAAGTGCCTTTCCCTATTTCTGAGGTGATAATCAACTGGCTACCTAATTTCTTTGCCCTGGTTTCCATGTTTTTTAGGCCATAGCCTAGTCCTTTGTGTTCATAGTCTATTCCCTGGCCATTGTCTCTAAACTCAAGAGCGTATCCTGTTTCCTCTTGCTGGATGATCAATTGAGCTTGGTCTGCTTGGGCATACTTTAAGCAATTGTGCATGGCCTCTTTAAACAAAAGCAAGAGGTTTTTCCGGTCATCCGGTTTCAGTTGTATTTTTTCTAGGTCGGTCAAGCTTCCTTCCAACTGAAAATGTACGGGTGAATGCTCAAATAGTTTATCCCCAAAGTCTCGCAGGCGGATGAGGGTTTGGAGAAAATTATCTTGTTGTGGATCCAGTGTCCAAATCAGGTCGCGCATACCAGACGATAGCCCTTCTGCTTGTGTTTTGATTTTTTTGAGATAGGTTTTCCAAGTTTCACTTTGTGAGTTTTCCTGTTCGGCTAAGGCGAGGAAGAGAGAGATTTTGGTCAATCGATGCCCGAGTTCGTCGTGAAAATCTGCGGCATTCTTTTGTCGCAATAGTTCTCGTTCCTCATGGCGCGCCTGCTGAATGGCAAGGGTCTGGGCGAGCAGCTTGGTTCGAGCATTGACTCTTTGACGGATGATCAGATAGATTAGGCCGATAAATAGCGCCCCATAGATGAGGTAGGCCCAGAGGGTTCGCCAAAATGGAGGTTTGACGCGGATGGCCAATTCGATCGGTGTTGGATTCCAGAGCCCATCATTATTGGCGGCCATGACTTGCAAGTGGTAGGTCCCGGCTGATAAATTGGTGTAAGTGACGGAAGGCGTGCTCGTTTCCACCCAATTGTCTTTAAAGCCTAGCAATCGGTACCGGTATCTATTTTCTTCGGGTGCGGTATACGCTAAAGCGGAAAATCCAATACTGAAGACATTTTGCTGGTGATTTAAGGTTATTTTTTCTGTTAAATGGATGGATTCTTCTAGGATACCATCTGGCCTGGCTGGATGAATCGGCTGATTTAAGACTTCTAGCTTCGTGAAAGCAACAGGAGGTATCGTGGTATTGGTAGGGATAGCATCCGGATGAAAAATATGAAGGCCATTGGCCGTACCAAAATAAACAGTGCCGTCTTTGTCCTGGAATGCGGCCCTGAAAACCGTATTCGCCGAGGCCAAACCATCATTCATTCCATACACCCTTTTCACCGCTTTTTGTCCCGCCAATGCTGCGACTGGATCGAAATGGACCAAGCCTTCTTGCGTACCCACCCAAAACTGTTGCTGGGCGTCTTCTACTACAAAATTGATGACATCGTTAGTAAAGCCAGTTTCCATACCAAAGGAGATAAAACGTGCCCGTTCATCGGGATTATCTTGCTGAACTAGATTCAAACCCGCTCTGGTGCCAATCCAAGTCCGATCCTGGCTATCGTGAAAAAAGCATCGAATAGAATTATTACTAAGACTTTGGGCATCGCTGGATTGATGCTGATAGTTGGAGAAAAAATCATTCCCTTCTCTCGTATAGTGTTGACCAATGCCATCAAAGGTACCCATCCACCATTTCTGATGACGATCTTTGGTAAAGGTGTAAACCATCGAATTTACAATCGCCCCCTCCTTCTCTTGCTCTCGATCATACCAATTAAACCGAATATCTTCCGGATGATCTGCATTGAAATACATCTTGGCCATTTTGGTGGCCGTACCTACCCAGTATTCCCCATTTTGGATTTCTTTTACCTCATGAATAAAGTTACTGGGTAGCCCATCATCGGTATTCAAGCGATGAAAAATGGGCGCTTGCGCGAAGGTGGCTAGTTCTACGAAATTTAACCCCTTATGGGTGGCAATCCAAAGCAATCCCTGGCCGTCTTCTTCTAAGCCAAAGATGTTGTTGGCAGAAATACTCTGAGGATTGGCTGGATCGTGGTAGAAATTTTTAAAATGGAAGTTTCCTTTTTTCAAGTCCTCTGCCGCTAAAAAATTTAAGCCATTATAGGTGCCTACCCACAGATTCCCTCGCTGGTCTTTGTGGACAGATTTGATGATGTTGTTACTGAGACTATTGGGGTTGTTGGCCTGATGTTGGTGAATGGAAAACTTCTCCCGCTCATTACTCGTTTTATCCAGTCCGCCGTCCGTACCTACCCACAATAAGCCGGAACGATCCCGTTGAATCGCCATTATTTTATTTAAACTAATACTGCTTTTGTCATTGGCAGACTGCTGGTAATGAATCAACTCATGCGTGCGCAAATCAATTTCATGAAGCCCTCCCTTCCACGTGCCCACCCTGTCTCTTATACACATCTGACGCTGCCGACGAAGAGGATAGTGTAGAT
>CAJXUM010001299.1 GCA_913060855.1 uncultured Lewinella sp.
CGAGATCAGCCTCGGTCTCGTGGGCTCGGAGATGTGTATAAGAGACAGACTTTGGGCTTCTATATCAGGCGTTTTCGCTGCGATTTTCCTTACACTTGCAGGGAGAATCATGCGCTTAGCCGATACCATTAGTACCCTTGCTACGGGTTTCAAAACTATGCTTCCGGCACTAATCATCCTGACCTTAGCTTGGTCATTGGCTACCACTACAGAAGAATTACATACGGCCACCTTCCTTACTTCGGCCTTGAAAGATACCATCAACCCTTATTTGATGCCTGTGCTGATATTTATATTGTCAGCAGTCATTGCTTTTTCTACCGGATCCAGTTGGAGTACGATGGCAATTCTGTATCCTATTGCTATTCCGACGACTTGGGCTATTTGTCAAGCCCAAGGTATTCCAGAAGATGTGGCCAAAGAATTACTATACAATGTTATTTCAGTGGTCCTAGCCGCCTCGGTCTTGGGGGATCATTGTTCGCCGATATCAGATACAACGATACTGAGTTCTTTAGCTTCACAATGTAATCACATTGACCATGTACGCACCCAGCTTCCTTATGCCTTATTGGTGGGTATAGTAAGTGCCACGGCTGGTGGAGTGTCGACTTTGTTAGGTGGCGGGTGGTTGATTTGTACCTTACTGCTTTTCTTAAGTTTGGGTATGTTATTCTTCATCGTTTGGCGATTTGGAAAACTAGTGGATTAGGGGAAGTAATGGACGATTTTTTGTTGATTGTCACTAGTTGTGGGAGTAGGTGTTGCGTGTTGCGGGTTGGGTTAGCTTAGCCTTGGGGTGGCTACTTAGGTGTTGTCCGTCTAAAGCATTGTTGATAAGTGAGCCCTGTTTTGAGACCAGTTTTTCTCCGCTACAAAGAGCTCTGCTGAAGCTGTTTGATCTTTTTGAGTAGTTTCATCATCTTTAGGTTCAGCCTAGAATTGACGTTGAAGAAAAAACCATTAATCGTAATCCATTCTTTGCTGTTTTCTACTCGCATGATATTGTCAAAACGGACTTGTTGGGGTTTTTCTAGATGTGCTTTCCAGTATAGGCCTCGCTCGGTTAAAGCAAAGCCCTCTTTGCAAGAGCCAAATAGACTTTGATCACAAATCAAAAGTATTTTTTCCTTGGGTGCTGGAAATAGGAAGGATTTAGAAGCATTCTTCAACTTCTCCATCGGCATGATGAGGAAATCAGTATAAACGACTTCCTTTTCTTGGGCAAAGTCAAGATAATCCAATACCATTTCAAACAGGTGAACTCCGGGCCAAGTGGCATCTTGGTAGCGCAGGATGGCTTCAGGTAAGGCTATCGGATTCAAGTCCTGGCAGTGTCGGATCAAAAAATAATCCAGCAATTCGCTATTAAATTTCTCTATCCAATAATCGATGGCTTGTTGATCGATAAGCCCCTCTTCATGAGATTGTTCAATTTTATCGGCGATGGTACCCGCCCTCCGGTGCAGCAAATCGCGGAAGCCCGATTCATAGACTCGTTCTGCATATTGCGCATAATCGCTACCAGCCATTTCCTCCTTTATTCGCAATCGCAAAGCGGGAAAAAATTGATCAATAATACGTTGGGTGAGATCCGTTCCTGGTTCAAACAAGATGGGTTCACGCAATGTAGCTTCGGCTTGAGGCGCTCCGCAATTAAAACAAAACTTGGCTTCAAAAGGTAGTTCCGTCTCGCAGGACTGGCATTTCTTCATAAATTCTTTTCTGCAATGAGTGCTAAAAATAGCTATTTTCGGAAGTAAAAAGAAAAGCAATAGAACAAGTCTTTCAAATCCTTGTTGAAGCATATATTTTTAGTTCTTAGATCGTTTTTCAGTTTTGACTTTTCACAGGGCCCTAGCCCTAGCATTAGAGAAGTAGCATCAGTCATCAAATGAATTAATATGAGTCAATCTACCGAGAACAAACCCTACAACGAATACCAGAATTTTGCTTTTCACCCGCATAGCATCTTGCTTACCTTATTGCTTTTCAGCTTATCTATTCTCTTTTTGAGTCTTAGTGGTGCTTTCATTTATACCCGTATTCAAAATGAACTTCCTCCGGTTAAGCTACCTTGGTTATTTGCGGTCAATACCCTGATTTTGGTAGCGAGTAGTTGGTCGATGTTACAAGCTAAAAAAGCTTATCAGGACGATAAGACCGAGCGCTATCAAACGATGCTCATTGTCACCATCGTACTCTCCCTCCTATTTATGGGGGCTCAATACCTGGCTTGGGTACAATTATTTCAGCAACAAATCTTTATTCAGTCCGATCCCTCAGCAGGCTATTTGTATGTCATTTCGGGGCTTCATTTTGCGCATGTAATTGGAGGTCTCCCCTTCCTCATCCTTTTTTTGTTGAAAGCCTATAAGCACATGAAGGAGCCCGTCAGTGTCCTGGTTTATTTTTCTGATCCAGAAAAGCGGCTTCGGCTTCGCCTGCTAACGATCTATTGGCACTTTTTGGATATCCTGTGGATTTACCTCGTTTTATTCTTTTACATCAATTATCTCATTCAATAAGTGATTCGATTCGCGATCCTACCCTAAGCTAGGGCAAGCGCATTAGTGGTGAAGTGGTGAAGTGGTGAAGTGGTGAAGTTGTGAAGTGGTGAAGTTGTGAAGTTAATTCGAAATGCAAAATATAAAATCGTACTAGTTCCTGTCTCTTATACACATCTCCGAGCCCACGAGACCGAGGCTGATCTC
>CAJXUM010001300.1 GCA_913060855.1 uncultured Lewinella sp.
CGAGATCAGCCTCGGTCTCGTGGGCTCGGAGATGTGTATAAGAGACAGTCTAAACTCAATCGATTGCCAATCCCAATTCTAGCTTGCTTTAAGGCTAGGTCGCCTAAAGTTCCGCCCAGTTCTCCTGATAAATCGATGGTTGTTCCTTCCACATCTGTCCTTAGCCACTGACTAATCAGCGGCCAAATTCCTTCCACCTCAGATACGGCTATTTCAGTGGGTGTCATCTTTCCTTCTACCCTTGTTTCTTGCCAATTATCCCATCGCATCCCCGCTGCTGGGAAGTCTAGTTTTGCTGCCAGTCCCAGATGACTATTGGGTGTTTTAAGGTTCCAGTCTTCCAATTGAATGCCGGTTTCACTTAGCTCTACATGTCCCGATAAATTCTCTAGCTCCAATCCATTTTTCTCTACAAAAGATAAATGGGTCAAACTCAGTTGTCCCTCTTTTTCATGCCAACGAATGGCTTCAAGCTGAGCGCTACATTGCTCCAATTGTATATCCGTTACTAGGGTTTGAGCAGTGGAATCCGTACTTGTTTGCTGGTAGATGAATCGATTATTCCTTAAGCGTACTTGTTGTATTTCAATTTCCCAAGGGAGATTGGGCCAAACCAAGAGCGATTCCTTCTCCCGATTTGATTTTACATCTGCCTGCTTATCGACTTTTTGTTGGCTAGTATGGAGGCGCCCACTAGACTGCGACAAGCTCACCTCCTTCACTACCACTTTTTGTTCAACAAGATCCAAGTCTTGTACCTCAATTGCCAAATCATCCAAAAGAAATACGCCCTGCATATCTTTTAGCTGATCATCCAATAAAAACCTCACGTTGTTGAAGTTCAATTGATCCAAGTCTATATCCCAATACGTTCCAGCAGCATTTGATGTACTTGTTTTGTCTTGTTGGCCAAGGAGAAAGGAAAAGTTATACATTGAATCGGCGCTAGTCCGTTTCACCTTACAAACAGCGTCGCTAAGGCCAATTCCTTGCACATGAAGTTGCTGCTTAAAAAATGAAAACAGGCTAATACTAGCGGTCAATTTATCGGCATAGAGTAAGGTATCTTGAGATTGGTCCTCTAAATAAATGCCCTCTAAGGCGAGTGTTTTGAAAAATCGAATATTCACTTTATCGATAGCGACTTTGGCTCCCCAAGTCCGAGATAAATCAGTAGTAATCTTAGCGACGGCCCATTGTTGCACGGCAGGTCGCTGTAATAACACCCAGGCGAGTAGAAATAGCGCCACCAATAACCCGGCAAGCCCCAACGTCCATTTACCTACTTTACGAAGGTGTCTCATAGTAATTTTTGCAACATTCAAATGGCTTTTATCACCCCTATTTGGCACGCAAAAATCCAGGCTTAGACTGCTGAAGTCTTACTTAGGAATGAGTGCTAAAGATGCTGATTTTTTCTCAACAAACAAATTCACTAATTTTCTTCCTCCACACCAAATACACACAACACAACATTTATTTATAAGTCCTACGCCGTGATACGACTAATAGATATCCTAGGTTTTGTTTTTTTATGCACTACTTGTGAATATCAAGCAAAAAAGGGGCCAACTAATAACCCGCCAACTCATTCTCTAATTGATCCACAACAGACCTATACTTCTTATACTCCTAAGTCTACGGATTTGGTCATTTCAAGATCTCAATATGCTGATCAATTGTACGCCTTCTGGCTTGGCCAGTGCATCGCCAATTGGACTGGCTTGATTACTGAAATGGATAAAATTGGAGGAGCCGGAAAAGAGGGGCGTGTATATAGTCGATCGTGTCGTACAGGAGGAGGAGGAGATGAAAGGTGGGGTTGATTTGGAAAAAACATTTGGTAGATCCTGGCGGTGGTCGTGAATATTGAGATGAGGGAGTAGAGAGGTTATTAAAGCGGATGACTAGCAAACACGGTCCCGTTAGGGACTAAATCTAGGTAAAAAAACAAACTAAGGACTCTATTCGTGCCTTTAGGTACGAAATGTAAAAAACAGCCACAACAAACACCCAGTCCAAAAAAACACGGAGGTCAAATAAACAACTGAATAATTCAGTCCATCTATCTGCCTCCGTGTTTCTAAGTTCCTTGAAACGTAACAGATTAACTCAGCTCCATCCCCACTCGCTTCATCAGATCAATGGTCTTTTGAATACCCGCCATTTCATCCGTATCTCCACCTTCATATTCTACTCCGATGTAGCCCGTATAACCTGCCGATTTTACAATCTGCAACATCTTTTTATAGTCTGTATTGATCTCGTTGCCGGTGGCATCAAAATCATGGGTTTTGGCACTGACTGCCTTGGCGAAAGGCATCAACTCTGTGACCCCTTTATAACGATCGTATTCTTCCTCGCAGGTACCCTCTCCACGTTTGATGCAGAAGTTACCAAAATCGGGTAAGGTACCACAGTTAGGTAGGTTGACTTCTGACATTACGCCTGCCAGCCATTGGCCGTTAGAAGAATAACCACCATGATTTTCAACAATAATATTGAGGCCTGCTTTCGCGGCATATTCGCTAAGTTTACCAAGGCCATCTACAGCGGCTTTAGCCACTTCCTCGGCAGTTCCTTTCCCAGCTGCATTTACCCGGATAGAATGACAGCCAAAAAACTTGGCCGCATCTACCCATTTGTAATGATTCTCTACCGCTTTGATACGCTCCGCATCTACGGTGCTTCCTAGGTCCCCTTCCTGTCTCTTA
>CAJXUM010001301.1 GCA_913060855.1 uncultured Lewinella sp.
AGATCAGCCTCGGTCTCGTGGGCTCGGAGATGTGTATAAGAGACAGGCTGAAAATCGAGGTCAAAGCTTGGCGCAAATGGCGATTGCTTGGCTGTTGAAAGACAGTCGTGTCACTTCGGTACTGGTGGGAGTAAGTCGAATCAGTCAATTGCAGGATAATATTAAGGCGCTGGATAACTTAGCTTTTGGTTCGGATGAGTTGGAGCGGATTGAGGGGATATTGAAGGGGTGAGGTAGACGTAGGCAGAGCCTACGCCGAACTCGGTCGCCGAACCGGTCTACGCTAAACCAAGTACTATGAAGTGGAAAATGCTTTTACTTTGCTTAATTGGTGCACAGACTGTGGCGCAAGCACAGTCTATGTCGGACCAAGCAGCGCATTATCTATTCTTTCTACATAATCGATGGGTGGAAGATCATTCATTGGACGTGGCTCACCCCGATTATGGCATTTGCGAGTACGAAGCGATCATTGATACCTTTGAAGCAAACAATTTTCAGGTCATCAGTGAAATTCGGCCGAGTGGCATTGATGTAGCCGCTTATGCTCGTCAAGTTGTCATTGCTATTGATAGCCTCCTAGCACAAGGTGTTTCGCCGGAAAGAATCACGGTAGTGGGCACCTCTAAGGGGGGCTATATTGCGATGTACGTATCGAGCTTTTTGCAAAATCCGGCCGTCAATTTTGTCTTTATTGGCTGCTGTGTGGAAGCCAACTTGGTGAGAATTCCTGCTATCCAGTTCTGTGGACGCATCCTATCGATTTATGAAGAAAGTGATACCTGGGGACAGTCTTGCCGCTCTATGAAGGATCGATCTAATCTAAGCGTTTCCGCTTTCAAAGAAATAGCATTGCAAACTGGGCTGAGGCATGGCTATCTTTTCAAGGCTATGTCTGCCTGGATGGAGCTGGTGATGGAATGGGCACGTCCGTAGCCTTTAGGTCAGGGATTTAGCTCAGGGGGTGAGTGATTCACCCCCTGAGCTAAATCCCTGACCTAAACCGGATTCAATCCGCGATGGGGCGGGTTCGCAGGTGACGATCGGCAAAGTCCATGTATTGTTCCCAATCATAGGGTTTTACATCATGGCCGCCGCTACGAACGTGATAACCTACGGTAGCTGCTACGGGTTCGTCCACCTTGGGCATTTCTTTGGTGGGTAAGCCGTCTAGGCCATACAATTGGTAAACGGGATTGGTATTTACCGTACTTAGGAATTCTCCTCTGGGATCGGCCCATTGGTCTTCTTCTGCGCTGGCTACGTATAGCGGGCGGGGAGCAATTAAGGCCAAGAGCTGATGTTGATCGACCGGTAAATCGCCTTCTTTATCATTGTATTTTTTGAAATTGGTATTGAACCAATGGGGGAAGTTTGTATTGATTCTTGTCACCGCTTCGCCAAAAGCTCTTCGACTCAGGGCTGCACCGCCACAGCCGGAATTATTGGATATGACCAAAGCAAAACGCTCATCTAAGGCGCCCGCCCACAAGGAGGTTTTGCCCAGCCTAGAGTGACCAAAAACAGATACCTTTTCACCATCTATACCTGGCGTTTGCTGGAGCACATCTAGTCCTCTGCTCAAGCCCCAACTCCAGGCGCCAATGGTTCCCCATTCGTTGGCCGCTGGTGCCGTTTGCCCTTCTTTGTAAAAGAGGGATTGAATGCCATTTTGAAATCCATCATCATAATCGGGATCTAAGTCTCCGCAGTAAATCACGGCTAGCGCATATCCTCTTTCGATAATGCGTTCTATCGGCCAGCGACTGGATCTAGCACCTCGGCTGGCTTCAGTGGCTTTATGATCTACGATTCCTATTTTTTCGCTGGCCATCATCCAGCCATCAGACATCGTTATACTGGTATCGGGATGGATGGAATGGTTGCCAAAGAAATTGAGGGCTAAGAACGCAGGTACTGGTTCCACTGCCGTCTTGGGTTGATAGACCATTAATTGCATAGAGGGTCCCTCTCGATCTTCCGTGAAGTAGCACTGAATTTCTTTGCGGATAGCTGTTCCTCCTAAAGCATTAGCATCTTCTTTCGTCGTTTCCCACCATAAAGTATCCTTACCCGCTGCAGGAATATGGCCATATACATGTTCTTTGAAAAGTTCAATTATTTCGGGGCGACGTTGCTGTTCCCATTGCGCTGTGTTGGCTATTTTATCCCCCGACGCTGCCGTCAACAGATCAGGTAAATCATAATTGGGCACCTTGGTTTCGTCATAATTAGGTTGCCACTCAGCAGGCGTTTCTTCTTCAGGCATATTTTTACAGGCATTAATAGACATGAGGATACAAATAGTAAGGATAGGTGACAAGTATTTTAGCATGGAGTAGTTGATTTTCCGTTCATTTCCCGATTTGAATAATATCCATCTAAAATACGTTTTTTTGAGAAAGCTCAAAAACGATGCGCCGGCGAACCAAAATCCTATCAGGAGAGACCGTTCCAAAAATAATAATGAAAGTGAGCCAGATTCTGTTTGAAAAATACAATAAGACATCAAAAAAAAGCATTGTTATCGGATAAGGGATAAGTATCCGTTTTAAATTCATCCTTCATCCCTTTGACCATGAAATCATATCCAAATTCTAGGGCCGTGTAAAAAGTATGCTCATTCACGCCAAATAATTGATAAACACGGAGGCACTGAGACCTGTCTCTTATACACATCTCCGAGCCCACGAGACCGAGGCTGATCTCG
>CAJXUM010001302.1 GCA_913060855.1 uncultured Lewinella sp.
GAGATCAGCCTCGGTCTCGTGGGCTCGGAGATGTGTATAAGAGACAGCTTTATGGTAGCTGTCCTTTTCATCTTTGGTGGTGCTAGTATCAAAGGATTTGCTTTTGCGCTATTGGTGGGTATCATTGTGGGTACTTACTCCTCTGTTTTCATTGCAACTCCTATCATGTCAGATTTTACAGGAGACTTGAAACCTAAGGAAGTAGAAAAAGGAAAGAGCTTCTCTCGCGCGGCTGCTAAAGCCAAGTAAGATGAGTTGATAAGATAAATAGCTTAAAAAGCGTCTGTTTACTTCGGTGGACAGGCGCTTTTTACTTTGGCTTTTTATGCTTAATAAAAAAGCTTGCTCCGCCAATCACTAGAATACCCAGTCCCATCAAACTCTCCAAGGGCCGCTCATAGAGGAGATAAGAAAGTACGACAATGCTAAAGAGGATATAGAAAAGCTGTAGCTTATGTCCGAATGGCCCCTTGAACGTATCTGCCTTATCTTCGATAAAGAAAATACTAGCTACAGTCAGTGTACTCATTAATTGAAGGAGGAAGCCGGCATAAATCATCACTTGTTCAAAAGTGCCGCTCAGGGTGAGTAGGGAGCTGATAAAGACTTGCAACCATATCGCTCTTACGGGAACGCCCCCTTCCGTCTTTACGGCTATAGACTGCCACAAGCGATGTTCCTTGGCCATGGCATAGGTGATCCGCGAGCCTATCCAGAGATAACCACTGATCGTTGCAATCAATTGAATGGCGATGAAGTAACTAACAAATTTGGCCCAATTATCACCAGCGATATTGGCAAAAGCAATACTGGCTACTTCAACCTGGCCTTCGAGTTGAGCCAAGCTAGCATGCCGGAGGAAAACCAATTGAAGTAATACGTATACTAAGGTAACTACCACCGTACCACCAATTAGAGCAATCGGGAGATTCCTTCGAGGGTCCCGTATTTCATCTACTATATATGCGGCAGAGTTCCATCCCTGATAGGCATAAGTGACATAGATCAAAGATACCGCAAAACCGGGCTTCCATAGGTCATTTGACCAAGTCGAATCAAATTGTAAGGCATTGGACTCATACGGGAGATAAAGGAAGCCGACCAGAATAAGAAGTCCTACAAATACAAGTTTGATAACACTAGCGTAATTTTGGAATCGGCTACTCACCCGAATTGTTTGGGTATGAACCCCAGCGAGTGCCACGATAATCCCAATACTGATCCAATTGGCATAAACAGCTATATCAGGAGGGAGTTGCAGATAGTCAGTCATGGCCATCGCCGCAATCGCCACTGGCGCGGAAAAGCCTACGGTCAATGAAGTCCAGGCATACAGATAGCCCAAGAAAGGATGAAAGGTACGGGAGAGGAAAATGTAATCGCCACCAGAATCTTTGAAATGGGTGCCCAACTCGGCATAGGTAAAAGCTCCAATGAGTGCAATAACACCACCCAGTGACCACAAGATGATGATGCTCCAGGTACCCTGTACTTCCAAGAGTTGAAAACCTAAGCTAGTAAAAACGCCCGTTCCGATCATATTAGAAATGACCAGACCAAGGGCTGTCTTCCAACCAATTTTAAAGGTACTATTTTGCAAAAGGCGATAGATTGAAGGGAAAGCGAAGTCGTCCCCATGCAGCATATAGCTGGGGACGACCTGCTTCCAATGTAATCATAGCCAGGTGGATTCAGTATTATACAACGATATTGATCATGCGGCCCGGCACAACGATAACTTTACGTACCGTTTTCCCCTCTATGTGTTTTTGGATCCCCTCAACCGCTATGGCCGCTTTTTCCAAATCCGATTTGCTGGCATCAGCTGGGAAATCGGCCGTAGCACGAGTTTTTCCATTGATGGCAATCGGATAGGTAATCGAATCTTCGACTAAATATTTCTCTTCAAAGATAGGATAAGTGGCATGATGAACACTGCCTTCTTGTCCCAACAATGACCAAAGTTCTTCCGCAATATGAGGTCCAAAGGGTGCCAATAACCGTACTAAAGGTTCTAAGATATCCCGTTTGTTACAGCTAAGCCTGCCCAAGTCATTGGTAGCCACCATAAAGGCGCTGACACAAGTATTAAAGTTAAAACGCTCTATGTCATCATTGACTTTCTTGATGGCGGTATGTAAAACCTTGTATTCGTCCTTGCTGCCTTCTGCGGCACTAACTTGGAAGTTTCCTTCTTTGTCGAAGAATAAAGCCCAGAATTTTCGCAAAAAGCGACTCACACCATCAATCCCTTTCGTATCCCAAGGCTTAGATTGCTCAATCGGTCCTAAAAACATCTCATACATCCGGAAGCAATCCGTTCCATACCGATTAATCACTTTATCAGGATTGATCACATTGAACTTGGATTTCGACATTTTTCCTACTTCCGATAAGGTCGCCATTTCAATGCCTTCAGCTCCTTCCTGCAAACTTACCTTCCCCGCTTCATAGCTGCCATTAGCGGCTACAAATACAGCTGTTTCATACTCGGGACGCCAAGCAATAAACTGCTCGATGCCTTCCTTGCTCAAGTAGGACTTGGGCGAGCCATAGTTTTCAACAAAATCAACGTGCACCGGAATCTTGGCAAATTCTTTATCCGTCTCCTGTTCCGCAACATCCGCTGATACAAAGCGCTTTTGTGCACCCGCTGCTCCTTCTGTCTCTTATACACATCTCCGAGCCCACGAGACCGAGGCTGATCTC
>CAJXUM010001303.1 GCA_913060855.1 uncultured Lewinella sp.
TCTACACTATCCTCTTCGTCGGCAGCGTCAGATGTGTATAAGAGACAGGTGACTGTGACGGGGGAAGTAAATGTTCCTGGAGTTATAAAACTGACTAATAAACGAGTAACACTGCTAGAAGCCATAGGGCAGGCAGGCGACCTTACCAATTATGCCAACCGAACCAACATACTACTCATTCGAGAAAGAAATGGGAAGCGAGACTATGCTCGGATCAATTTGCAATCTCCTGACATCTTCTCTTCTCCTTATTTTTATTTACAGCAGAATGATTTCATCTACGTAGCTCCTCTACAAGTACGAACAGCCACCGTAGCTGATCCTGCACAGCGGATTATTGCCTACTCCACCGCTGCGCTGTCTTTGATTTCTATCATTATTGCGGTAACACGATAAGCACTAAAAAAGAGAAAAAATTGGAGCAACACCCCAACTATAATCCCAACATAGCGACTCCTTTTGCACAGGAAGAAAGTAGTGCCGATATTCAGCAATTATTTTTCCTCTTTTTACGCAACTGGTATTGGTTAGCAATAGGGCTAGCAATAGGGCTAAGTATAGCCTGGGTCAAGCTACGTTATGCTACTACGATTTATCAAGTGCGAGGTACGGTTTTGATCAATGAAAAGGAGCAACAATCCTTCAATGAAGAAATGATCATGGAAGATTTAGGCTTTTCTTCCAAATCGAATGTAGAAAACGAGCTACAGATATTGAAATCAAGTAGTCTCATGCAACGAGTGGTAGATTCCCTAGGAATAAATGTTGTGTATACGCAAGAAGGTCGGGTCAAATCTTCTGAACAATACCTCAGCAGTCCATTTAGGGTAACAGATATGTTCCCTACGGAAAGGGCCTACGGAACTAGTATTAGAGTAAAGTCCATTGATGACCAACATTTTGGATTGATACGGGGAGAAAAGGATACCATACCTTATCAATATGGTATACCTTTTATAGAAAATGAAGTGACTTACGTCTTGGACAAACAATATACATCTCCTCCTTCTTCCACTCCCTTTACCATTAGCATCAACCGCCCAGCCAGTGTAGCTAGGAACTACGCAGGTCAATTACAATTACAAACCATTGGGCGATCCAATGTTATTTCTATAGCCTTAAAGGATGCAGTCCCACAAAAGGCGATCGACATCATCAATAAACTCATTGAAGTTTATAATTTGAGTGTCATCGAACAAAAAAACAGTTCGGGCCAGCAAACGCTAGAATTCATTGATGAACGATTGGCATTTATCAAGAATGAATTACTTGCTGTCGAAACGGAAGTTGAAGGATTTAAACGAAATAACCAATTCCCGATTGAAATTAGTGCACAAGCCCAGCAATACTTGAATAGAGTGACAGCGTCTGATGAACAATTGATGGAACTACAACTTCGTCAGGATATCATCAAGGAATTGAGTCGATTTATTGCAGCAGATAGTAATCGTTACAAGACTATTCCGATAGGATCCACTGTTATCATCGAGCCTATCTCAATACTCGTACAGCAATACAACGAATTGATCTTCAAGCGAGAACAACGCCTAGAATCTGCCACCAATATCAATCCAGCGGTGGCCACTTTTGATGAACAACTCAATTATCTCCGAAATACCATTCTTCAAAGCATCAATGGCATGCAGGAGGAATTAAATAACAGGCAAGTACAACTAAAACAACAACTGGCTCCCATCGAGCGCCAAATTCGTTCCATTCCGACCAATGAACGAGAGTTACTTCAAATCATGCGAGAGCAGCAAATCAAAGAGCAACTTTTTCTCTATCTTTTTCAAAAACGGGAAGAGACAGCACTTTCCATAGTTGCTCAAGTGGCCAATTCTCGCATATTAGATCCAGCAATTAGTAGAGGGCCCGTTTCACCTCAAAGAAGACAAATCTATATCATTGCTATTTTCTTAGGCCTCGCTATTCCAGGTGGATTAATTTTTCTACGCGACTTCTTTGATAATAAAATTTACTCCAAACAGGATATTCAAAAACTAACAAAAGCTCCGTTCCTGGGTGTCATCGGAAAAGCTAAAACCGAAGAGGCTATCGTGATTAGTAAGAGTAGTAGATCAGCGGTGGCAGAGATGTTTCGCTTGCTAAGAACCAATCTCCAGTTTATGTCCGCTGGTAGAAAAGGACAAGTAGTCCTAGTAACCTCCAGTGTTAGTGGAGAAGGGAAAAGTTTTATTACCATCAACTTAGGGATTAGTCAAGCCTTATCGAATAAACGAACCATTCTCATTGGCTTGGATCTACGTAAACCTAAAATGTCGCAATATCTTACTGGTGAAAAATCCACCTTTGGCATGACCAATTACCTAATTGGCAAAATGGAGAAGGAAGAAGTGATCCAATCCTTAGCAGGATATGACAATGTAGATTTTATTGGTTCGGGGCCGATTCCACCTAACCCTGCCGAATTATTGATGAATCATCGAATGGAAGCACTCATCTCTTCACTTCGGCAGGAATATGATTTTATTATTATTGATACGGCTCCACTCGGATTGGTAACGGATGCTTTCTTAATTGATAAACATGTGGACCAGAGTATCATGGTGACCCGTTTTGGTAAAACCACTCAGAATTTTATACGGATGATTGATGAGGTACATGAGCAGAAGAAACTAGCCCATCTCGGAATTGTATCTGTCTCTTATACACATCTGACGCTGCCGACGAAGAGGATAGTGTA
>CAJXUM010001304.1 GCA_913060855.1 uncultured Lewinella sp.
TCTACACTATCCTCTTCGTCGGCAGCGTCAGATGTGTATAAGAGACAGGTACTACCAGTTACTACTTCGAAGGCGAGGCCCAGGTAGTTGAGTGTGGTATTGGCGATGAAAGGGGGTAGTTCATATTCGGTGCTGTTGTCATCGAATAATTTCCTTAGACCATCAATAATATCTTTAACAGCGACGGGGTGATGTTGGGAGCCGGCGAATTTCCATGTTTTGTTTCCATCGGAACTTTCCAGCCCGGCCGTTAGCGAGATGATGGGGTTCTCCTCTTTTTTGTCAAGATCAATTTCTATATCGGTGTAGGCGAGGATGGAGTAGTCACTGGTCCCCCACAAGCCGGAATATTCAACATCTGCCTGGAAAGTCTTTACTGTAAACTTTTCGTGTACGTTGAGGATATTGCTGGCTGCAATATGTAGAGAATAAATATTGGTTCGTAAGGCGCCGCTTAGCCGGACACTTTCTATTACTAAGTCGCCCTCTTTTTTCAGCGAATCTAAATATTTGTCACCAAGCGCTTTGTTGTCTTGTTCATTCGAACGGGGAAGTGAATGGTTAAAACTCAGCTCCGCATTCAATAGTAAGGAAGGAAACTGGAGTTTGAAATAGAGGTTGAGCGGGATATCATCAAAGTTAATGTTACCGCTACAAAGCTCCGCAGAAACAAACCCGGGGGAAATACTAAAGGCTACGTAGAAATTTTCAATGTTTACAAAATCCGTATCAATTGTGCCATTATACTGAACAGCAAAATCTACGCGCCAGTCGGAGGCTTCCAATTCGAATATTTTCAGCCCATCAGGCGCTGTTGAACTAGTATCTGGTTCGGTTTTGAAAATGTTGTTTTCCGCTGACTCTTTACTGGTGATCTCAATGCTATTTATCAGCTGTAATACATCTGCTGGTACATAGTGTGCTAACTGAACTTTTAATATGTCCGCACAAAAACTGATAAGTTCGCCAGGAGAAAAGGTGATAAATTGAACGCCTGAGTTATCAAAGCGATCTGTAACACTTTCAAAATAAGAATTTTGATCTGGCTTGAAATTTGTAGCCTTTTCCTCAATTAAATCTCTAATAACTTCGTATGTATTCGACATCTGCTGGCTTTCTATTGATGGATTAAAATGGTGGGCGGAACACTCTTTTCCTGCGCTTCTTTGAATTTCTCAACCTCTGTGTTACCAGAAAAATCGTCGAACCACTCTACATGAAGATCAAAAAAGCCTTCGAGGCCGGCGCTGCGGACTTCGCTGAACTGGACCTTTATATTGATCAACCCCAAGGGAATTCCAAATCTGAAATGACTTTTAGATACGGCAGCCGGCATGTCTTGAATCCTGGTCCGCAAGCGAATCGACTGTAGCTTATATTTTTCTATATCAAGTTGCTTTGTCTCCTTTAAGTCTTTGAAGTATTCAATACTACTCTTTTGTTCGTAATAGGGTTTTTCGCTCTTTCTATCAAGCTCCACCTCCCAGTTGCCCTGGAATTTAAAGGTAGATTCAATGAATATTTCTTCCGGGACGAGTTCTTGGAAATCGTCTATGATTTTATTTTTTTTTGCCTGCTTTGCCTGCTTTGCCTGTTTCTGAAGTTCTTTCATTGAGGGTAAAGGTTTGGAATGAGGAATGGGTACAACTTCACCGTCCTTAGTATCTTTATCAGCATCTGGTGCTTCGAATTCCCATATTTGCGCTTGGCTAAGTGTTGTCATTACCTCTTTTTCATTTACCCTCAGTTGGTTTGCTATAGCCGTTAGAAGCTTGGAGTTTTCCTTTTTTTGGCATTTAATCAACTGACTCACCTTCACCGACATTCCGAAAGAAAATCCACTTCGTTCCTCTAATGGTACGGTAAGCTTGCTAGTAGTTGAAGTAGGATGAATCCAAAAGCTACGCACAGCGAGGTAGGTCATGGTATTGTAGTAGGCAATGTCTTTTTCATACTTCTTACCGATCCTTTTCCCTAGGCGAGCTTGCCCAATTGCATTCAGCTTAACCTCATAGCTACGATTAGAGATGTAAGTGTCTTGGGTGCAAACCAAAATTTCTCCCTGGGGATTTTCATTGTAGGATTGAAAGCGATAAGAACAATTCTTAAAATGGGCTTTTGCTATAGCACTGACCCTGCCACCCAGGCTAGCATTTATGCCCTTTTTTTCTTCCTCATTCTCTGCATTTTGGTCGCCTAAATGCTTTTTAAGCTCATCAAGAAAAGGAATTTCCACTGCTACCTCTGCCCTTACACCTGCACTGGCCTCTGCTACTCCAAAATAGGCAAAAGACGAATATACATTTAGGTGATGTTCTGGCTTGGAGGCAAGGCTATAAGCACCTGTCTTTTCGGATTCTGTCTGTTTTATAAACTTTTCTAAAAGCTTTTTGTAGGATTCCAGTACCGTTGTTACTTCGGCAGAAAACTTACTCCCTGAGTCTATTTTGCTTTTTATCGCCGCTATTAATTCCCATACCTTCGAGACTCGGTTCTCTTGATCTGATTTTATTGCGCTCTTTACTTTGCCTTTGATAAAACCGAAAAAACTCTTTACAAGGTTTTTTTGGTCGGGTTCAATTTTTTCTATATAGGTCTTTATCTCTGTCAGTCCCTCATCGGTGACGGTAAACAAGGTATCGTTTACGCTACTCTGGATCTGTCTCTTATACACATCTCCGAGCCCACGAGACCGAGGCTGATCTC
>CAJXUM010001305.1 GCA_913060855.1 uncultured Lewinella sp.
ACGCCGCCAGCGGGGAAAAGAATATTTCAAGATGTATACTTTATTTGGAACTCATTCCTCAAGAAGTAATTCAATTTGAGCAATTAAGGCTTCCTTCTCTCCAGGCCGGGCCGAATTATAGGACTGGACCACGCCATTTCTATCTACTAGGATATAATGTGGATAACGGGGAGGTATAGCCGTTTCTTCAGTGATTATACCCCAAAGGTTCTTCTCAAAGGCTTCCGGCATATAAAAATGCCATCCTGATAAATCGAAATTCCTAATTACATTTTTCCAACGTTGCTTATCATTAGGTAGGCTACTTTCATGCGCCAAGTAGAGATAAACGATTTCTTGCGCCTTGAAGTGTTCTTTTATCATGGGGATATTCTTAAATCCCCTGCGGCAGGGCCCACAAGTGGAGTACCAAAGGTCAATATAGATCACCTTGTCTTTGAATGGAGGCAATGCTAGCAGTTCTTGCAAATTATTTATTTCATTGGTTTTGATAAAATGTACATTCTCTCCTCCGCCCCAACTCACGTCGATATAGTATTTACCTGTTGTGAGAATAAGGATCGACAGTAAGGTCAAGGCAAGGAAACTGCTAAACCGTTTCAGGCGTAAATATTCCTCGGTCAGTATAAGTTGCCGCACAAAGGCATATAATGCGGAGCATCCCGTAACACCAAGCAAGGAATAAAGGGTTTCTGTCCTGATGTGAGTATACCTTATCGCTATTTGTGCGAAGGTCATTCCATTTCGCGTATTGCCCTGAACAGAACTGGCCCAAGCCAATGCATAAGTAGCAATGAAGGTCAAGAAGAAGTAATAGAAATAAGTACGATAGTTAGCCCGAAAATAAAAACGAGGGGCCAAGACAAAGGTGTTTAGATAGAAAAACGCGAAGAGGGGGATGAGAAAACCGTAGTAAGAGGTTTTTCCTGAAACATGTGTGCCGAGCCAAAGCATTGTGCAAAAAATCCCCAAATGAAATCCTAATTCGAGTTTCCCACTAGTGGATAGGTTCTTCATGTTAATTAGCTAGTTATAGGTAAAAGAAAAATGAACTCTCCTAAAACTAGGACAAGCTTCGGACGTCGTCAACGGACTGATGTAAACAGTTGGAATTAGTATGTTAATGTCCCATATGATTGGTGGAAAGGTTTTTAAAGCTTTAAAAAATACGTTTGCATAAAAAAGCCGGCTGTTCACAGGGATTATTGAGCTTATTTTCAATAATTTCTTACTTTTCTTGACAATGAAGAAAAAACTTGAGTTGTTTTTGCATGTCGTTGCCTGGGTGGGGATCTTTCTTTGGCTTTCCGGTAGGGTGGCCTCGCACGCCCAATATGCAAATGGTATCAAAAACATAGCCTATTTTATTGATACGGACCATCACATTTGGTTTTGGCGGATCATGACCACTGTATGTAAGGCTAGCTTCTTCTATGTAAATGTCTATTGGCTTTTTTCGATTTTTCAACCCCAATCACCTAACGGTAGAAAAATTATAGGGCCATTAATCATACATATAGTCGGAATAATATTGGTGGAATTTACTTTGATTTTTTTGCTTTATAATTTACTATCGAAACAAGCAGGGGAAGGAGCATATCTGGTATTTAATTATAAGTTTCTTGACGCTCAACTCATCCCTTACGGCTTACTTCTATTACTCTCCTATGGCTACTGGGCAAGTAAGCAGTGGCTGTTACATTACAAACAACTCGCACAGCTTCAAAGAACTACTGCTGAATTACAACTGATAAAAAATCAGATTAATCCGCATTTTCTATTTAACACCCTCAATAACCTTTTCGCGATGGCTATTGAAAAGGAGGCCATGGCCTTGGCAGAAAGTATCTCCCAGCTGACTAATATGATGCGCTATACCATTTATGAAAACCAGATGGACTATGTCCCTTTAAAGAAGGAAATTGCTTATATTCAGAATTACATTCATCTGCAGCAACTTCGATTTGCTGAAGCAGAAGTGCCGATTGAATTTACGATAAAAGGAGAGCCTGCCCCCATACAAATTGCTCCTATGTTGCTCATTAACTTCGTCGAGAATGCTTTCAAACATGGCATTAGTTTACAGAAGGAATCTTTCATTTTTATCCACTTAGAAATACAAGAGAAGCAACTTGTTTTCAGCGTCGAGAATACCAAACATCAACGATTAGAAATAAGCTACCCCCAATATTCGGGTTTAGGTTTAGCTAGCTCACGAAAACTCTTACAATTATTATATCCTAGTCGGCATCAATTGCAAATAACTGAAACTGCACACGCCTATAAAGTATTGTTAAGCTTAGTACTGAGGGCTTAGAGCTTGTTTGGAGGTCGGGTTTGGAAGCGAAAACATTCAGTTAAGGGTTCTCGCAAAGCTCATTTTTGAGAGCATAGCATCGCTACGGACGAAAAAATAGCTGTAGAGAGGTTCCTTAAATCAATATTTGCAGCCCGAATCACTACCTTCAAACAAGCTCTGCAAACATAAATTTAATCCATGAATCAATGAATTGTATCGCCATCGATGACGAACCTAAAGCACTAACCATTATTCGGCATTATGTATCAAAGGTTCCTTTTCTTGATCTGCAGCAAGATTTTAGAAGCAGCCTTGATGCGCTTACTTTTTTGAATAAAAATTCGACTGACCTTATATTCTGTCTCTTATACACATCTCCGAGCCCACGAGACCGAGGCTGATCTCG
>CAJXUM010001306.1 GCA_913060855.1 uncultured Lewinella sp.
ATCCTCTTCGTCGGCAGCGTCAGATGTGTATAAGAGACAGGGACTACAATCGGATTCGGCAAAAACTGTATGGGGTTTATCCTTCTATCAGGAAGCAGATCGACCGCGCTGGAAATTCTTATTTTAGTTTGAAAGGAACCTTAGAGGCGGTCCAGATTGAGGAGACGGAGGGGCGATTTTTAAATCGAGAGAATATTGAAAGAGTGGAAGTCTTTGAAAACTTGCCCTTTGCGGGATTGGCCTTGAATTTCAAGTATGAAAATGTAGATAATAAATATTTGCCAACTAATGGGATACAATTCAATGCCCTAGTCGGTTGGAAAAGTAACCTCAAAGACTCCGATCGAAACTTTGCCGCTTTAGCGAGTGCTTTTGCTTTCTATGTTGGGAATGAAAATGTAAGCTTAGCTTCACGAGTTGGAGCGAGCCACCTGATAGGGCAAGGCTTTGAATTTTATCAAGCCGGAGTCTTGGGCGGGTCGAATAACCTACGCGGTTTTAGAGACGAGCGCTTTTC
The DNA here is from genome assembly GCA_913060855.1 of uncultured Lewinella sp. Classification (GTDB taxonomy): domain Bacteria; phylum Bacteroidota; class Bacteroidia; order Chitinophagales; family Saprospiraceae; genus DT-111. Next base: position 518 of record CAJXUM010001306.1, read on the forward strand.
GGGTCGAACGGTGTTTTATCACAATAGTGATTTGCGGGTGCGTTTGTTCGAAACTAGTGCTTTTTATGTCCCTATCCGAGTAGGTGTCTTTGCTGGGTTCGATTACGGTCGGGTTTGGCTAGAAGCAGAATCATCAAACCAGTGGCATCAGAGTTACGGTGGCGGAATTTGGTTGAGTCCTTTTGATGCCGCTACTTTTAATATAAGTTGGTTTTCGGGTGGGGAGCAGAGCCGTTTTCAATTTGGTGGTGGCTTCTTGTTTTAGCACTCCGACTTATACTTGATCCTATTTCTATACTTTTCGTACCTTAATGAAGCGTCGAAGTAAGCGGATGTTTGGATAAAACAGAATTTGCCACTTGGAGGGAATTAAGGCTTGATCAAAGATGCTCGTAAGGTCAATTGTCAAAGAAGAATTTAAACAGCGCACACAATGGGTAAAACAAACAAACTACACACAGCGGTTGAAGCTTATGTTCGCAAAGAACTTTTAGCGCATTTACCTAGCACCTATCTGTTTCATAATTTTGAACATGTGACAGAGGTGGTTAATGTTGTTCAGAAACTAAGTAAGTCTTCGGATTTAAGCAATGACGAAAAAGATGACCTCACTTTAGCCGCCTGGTTTCACGATCTAGGGTATATCCGTCAGCGAGAGCAGCATGAGCAAGAAAGCGCCCAATTGGCCAGGCAATTTTTGGAAAAAAAAGAATATGAAGCGGAGCGGATAGCTCGAGTTGAGCAACTCATACTTAGTACGCAATCGGGTAAAGAACCGACCGATCTATCGGAAAAAATATTGCACGATGCGAAATGGTCCTTTTTAGGTCGAAAGCGTTTTTTTAGGAAAGGGCGTTTATTGTTATTGGAAAAGGAACAGGTGGAGGGGCTTAGTTACACACAGCAAGATCGGCACAAAGTTTTGCTTGATCTACAGCTGGGAACCTCTTTTTATACGACCTGGGCGAATGATATGTACTATGCTCGCCGGATCAAAAACATAAGTACGCAACGAGAGAATTTTCTGAAGGCGCAAGAAAAGACGACGCGGCGAAAAACAGGGAAGAATTTTGGCCGCGGAATTGATACGCTTTACCGGATTACTTTGCGCAATCACCTCAATTTGAGTTCAATCGCTGATGGGAAAGCTAATATGATTATTAGTATCAATACCCTAGTTTTGTCCATCTTGATTACCGCTGGTACGGCCGGGCTATCGCTTGATAATCAAACGTTGGCCGCTAACTTTTATATTATTGCGCCAGTCATTGTCTTGATGTTATCCTCCCTACTCGCCATTCTTTTCGCCGTTTTATCAGCTATTCCAAAAGTAGAAGGCGCTAACTTTGTAGATGAAGACGTAAAGCAACACAAGGTCAGTTTGCTGTTTTTTGGCAACTTTCTGCAACTGGGTAAGGAAAAATATGTGGATCACTTACGGGACCTAAAAAAGGACCAAGAGTTATTGTACGATGACTTATCACGTGATCTATATAACCTGGGGAAAGTATTGAAAAAGAAGTACGCTTTGTTAACGATTGCTTATCGTCTATTTATGGGAGGTTTGATCAGTACAGTCGTCGTGTTCTTGCTGGCTTATCTATTCTCTTAATCATAACGTGCTGTAATCAATAATTGCATTTTCTTACGAGCGGTAAAAATTCGACTTTTGATGGTACCAACAGGGGTATCCAATGTCTGGGCGATCTCCTTGTATTCATACCCTTGGAAATGCATGAAGAAAGGCTTGCTGTATAGATCACCTATTTGTGCCAATATTCCTCGCAATTCTTGCATGCGCAAATTCACTTCTCCTTGATTGGGTGTAATCACTTTGCTTTCCAGCGCGAAAGTAAAGTTTTCAACAGGTTCACTCACCACCTTTCGCTTTTGGTCTTTTCTATATTGATTAACAAATAAGTTGCGCATTACCGTTGCGATCCAACCCTTGAAATTAGTTCCTGCCTGGAAATTGGCGCGGTAGCGGTAAGCTCTCAATGAAGTATCCTGGACTAAATCTTTAGCCTTTTCAGAATTCTGCGTAAGTCTTAAAGCAAAATTATACATGAATAATTGAAAATGATCAAGGCGACTGGCGAATTCGGTTACAGACATATAATTTTGATTGGTTATTTACCTGTCTCTTATACACATCTGACGCTGCCGACGAAGAGGATAGTGTAGAT
>CAJXUM010001307.1 GCA_913060855.1 uncultured Lewinella sp.
CTCGGAGATGTGTATAAGAGACAGACTCTGGGTATTTATTCTGCTGTATGCACTCGATGTAAGCTCAGAATTAGCTACGCCCGAGTTGCGGCGACGTACTTATGACCGATGGGTGCTAGATATGCCTTTCCTACCTGCCAAAAGTATTGAGTGGTTACATTTTAATTTCCTGAGTTTAAGTGCGGGTATTTGTGAAGAAATCGTATTCCGAGGCTTCTTTATTACTTACCTATATTCTTTACTACAATTCTTATCGACCTCTACCGCACAGTGGTTAGCGATTCTTGTGCCTGCGATTATTTTTGGAATTGTACACTATTACCAAGGTTGGAAGGCAATGTTAAAGATTAGTTTAATGGCTATTCTATTTGGCTACATCTTTGTAGAAACCGAATCACTCTGGTTGCTAATTTTAGTTCATTTCTTGGTGGATGTCTTAGGAGGTACTTTTAGCTGGTGGCTGCATGGACTTTATGGAGAGGAAGTAGTAGAGGAGTAGTAGACTCTTGTGCGCCATTATTAAGATAGTTTAGGGTTAGATTAAACGTTGATTGGGACAGATTTGTCCGAATTAATATTTAATCTAACCCCAAATCCCTTACAGATTTTTAATCAAAGGATGATCTTCACCTTAACTATCTGCAGCATGTAGCTCATGATGAGCTAAGGCCACTTCGTCTTCCGATACCCCCTGGATATGACCAATCAAAGTGTTTATCTCTGCCCAGATTTTGTTGCATGGCACGTACCAGGCTTTTGCTAAAACGATAATGGATAGGGTAGAGGTAGGTTGATCATAAGTACCTTGTAGAATAATTCCGTACTTATTGAGGTTTACGTTCCATGGATTATTTCCCGTAACTGTCGCTCCTCCCTTTTTTAGTTCGGCCAGTATGGTGTCCATTTTTTGTTGGCTAATACTACCATAGCTATGAAGTCCGCATTTTCCGTCACTCATGATGTTTGGATTTAAAGTGTATTACCTACTCTTTTTACGGTTTTCGGCATTCCCCGCTTAGAATTAGTGCACTGTTTCTATAGTTCAAAGATGGCCTAAGTTTGACCACTCGGTAAAGAGGTTAAATACCCGATTATGTAAACAGGTGTTTATACCTATAAGGATAGGTACAAAAACAATTTTGCCAGTGATCTACTCTTTTTTTGCGGTAAATTGGAGGGAGGAAGTTTTATGTTCAGGTGCACTTCCATTGATGGAATGGCAAGTCGGTTTAAGTGAGATATTTCCCCAAACGAAAGAATTACCAGCCGTTCACTCCTATGATGAGATCAAGGAGATGACTCGCTATTATCTTCGACATGACTGCTACGCCTTGGAAGTCTTGGAAATATTCCGCTTTCTGATTTCCGCCTTCGTACTTTATCTTGCTGCCTTGCCCAAATTTAGAAGGGTGGTCGTGATCTAATTCCTTTAAAACAAGGCCTCAATCTTATCCGCCAGTGCCCGTGCATGCCCTGGCTCCGACTCGAAAGACCAGCCAGCAATATGTGGGCTTAACACGACATTACCAGCATTTTTCAAATATTGAAATGGAGCAGGAAGTTGGAGCGGATCGAGGTGGATGAAAGACATATCTTCGTATTCCAACACATCTAAAGCGGCACCCGCTACTTTGCCCGATTGAAGGGCTTCTACCAAATCGGCTGTGTTGAGCACCAATCCACGGGCGGTATTGACGATGAAAACCGACTTTTTACATTGGGCCAAGAATTGTTGGTCGATGAAATAGCGATTCTCCGGTAGGAAAGGGATATGTAAACTTATCACATCGGCTTCTGCTTGTAGTGTAGCCAGGTCAACAGCTTCTGCATTGGCATCACCGTAATCAGCCTTGAATTTGTCATAAGCAATGACCTTTACCCCAAATCCTTGCAGTCGCTGCGCAAACGCAGTACCCATATTGCCATAGCCAATGATCCCGACGGTTTTACCCTTTAGTTCGACGCCCCGATTTCCTTCTCTGATCCATTTCCCTTCCCGTACTTCTCGGTCTGCTCGAACCAGGTTATTCATCAGACTAAGCAGCAGCCCAATGGTATGTTCTCCCACGGTATCTCGACTTCCCTCGGGCGAAGGCAATACGGCAATGCCCCGCTTTGCAGCATATTCCAAATCGATATGCTCCAATCCCACTCCTGATCTAGCAATGAATTGTAAGACCTTGGCATCTGCGAGAAAGTCTTCATCCAGTTTTATTCTACTTCGTACGACCATGCCAAAGCAATCGGCGAGTAGAGGACGCAGTGCGTCTCGTTCGGTTTGCGAATAATCAAGGCATTCGTAGCCTAATGATTCCAATCTCGCCCATAATACCGGGGCGGTCTGGTCAATGAATAGCACTTTTCTCTTAGCCATGGTCATTTTTTGAAAATTAAAACCTTGCAGCCGTTGAGCTACACAATAATTATCCGAGAACCACAAATAAAAGACTAAATTTTATAGGAATGAACATCAATATCCAGCTTTTTACATTTTCTTTTTCGCGCAAGCAATAAATAAAGTCAGATTACTGTTTATTTCAATATCAGTCAAATTAGACCTCTATTTATCCACTATTCCTCAGAGCATATTTGGGCAGCGCTTTTGGAGATAAAAAGTGTCATTTTTTTGCTAAGACGAGGCTCTTTTTGAAGCGCATATCCAGAGATACGGGCAAAAAAAGAAACGAAGTATTAGCG
>CAJXUM010001308.1 GCA_913060855.1 uncultured Lewinella sp.
CCGCAATGGTATGATAATAACCTGAAATCAGCGCCGACTTTTTGAGGACGCCCTAGTTAGTATAAGCCTATTATCGATATCCAATAACCCTTCCGCTTCGATTGGTCAAAAGCGGAATCTAGCCTTCCTGATCTGTTAAGTCCGTTAATCAAAAGCTTCGCTGCGCTCTGCCTTCGGTTAACAGACTTAACAGAAGGCGAAAGACTGAGGGTAAATTCGACCCGATTTCCCCTTTTTATCGATGATAAGCAACCAAAGCGTTCGCACTTCATGACATAAGGCGAAATTCTATGAGGGTTAGCGTGTTCGATAAAACTACGAAGGGATGGCCATGTGGCAGCCCCTTCGTAGGTGAAACAGAATAGCCAATTCTGTTTCAATTTTCGCAGGTTGGATTCCCTAAAATGAGGTGCTTGCCGCTTTTGCTCGGCAGATGGCGAAAATTGTTAAATCATTTTTTATCATTTTTCGATTCGGAATTGGGAATAGACTTTAGATATGCCATCAATAGCACTTATATGAAAATTAATTCATAAATTTCTGAATTCATAGCCCTGGACACAACTTTGGATTATTTTCAAAATAGCTTGCTATATGGCGAGTAACAGGGACGTAGATCATTAATAAACTTCTAAATGATTGCAGACTATAAGAAAGTTCTGAAAAAGTTAGTAGCTGATAATAAAATAGATGACGTGATTGCAGCATTGACTGATTTTTCTAAAGACAATGAGAAGATAAAAGATGAGATAATTTTAATAAGCTCCAGATTAGGTAGTTTAGAAGAGAGAGTGAGGAAGGGAATGCTAAACCATTCCGAGGAGTATAATATTAGAAATCAGATTACAGATAACCTGTTGGCTTTGATTAATAAAATTTCAAAGGTTGACTACGTACTCCACGTTGAAAGTTCAGAAATTGTTATTACTCTGAAAGAGGAATTAAAACATTCACACATACAAAAATTGCAATATACAAAAGAGATTCAAGCACTAAAAAAGGAACTTTTCAAGTTACATGAAAAGGTAAGCCTATTGGAAAAGGAGGTTAATGAGGGTGAAAATACAATTAAAGAATTGAAGAAACTTCAGGAGGCAAAGCTTATTAAGTTTTGTGAAAATTGCCAGGGTAAAGGCTCTCACAAAGAAACATTAAACGTAACTCTTACACTTAAGATTAACCCGCCTAAGAACCCTTTTAGAATAAAAGAACAAGTAGAAAAACAGGTAAAAGAACAAATAGAACAGCAAATAGCAGAAAAAATAGCAGAACATTCCCTTACGCCCATAGAAGCAGTAAGTCTAGAGTTAGCAATGAATTCCGTTGCTATTGTCTTAGGAATTCAATTTATGCCCTTTATGAGTACGCGTACCGTTGAAAGAAAATTTAATAAGACGATTGAGCGGGAAGTCATATGTAGTAAATGTGGGGGAGCGGGAATGCAAAACTTCACCAAAAACGAATAGCCTGTATATGTAAAAAAGGAGATACCCGCGCTATTCGACTAGTGCCAAAATTACTATATATAGGTATCTTGCTTTCCCCCTCCGTTTCCGAATCGGTAAAACGGAAAACTGAGAGCAGTTCACCTTCCCCGATCCAGCATTTATGCAGCACACCCTAGCTCAACCCGATCCAAATTCTTTCCGAAATAACAGGTAAAATGGAAAGGTTTTGGCGGTGAACAGTATCTGTCGGTAGTGTTTCACTCATTTTTAAAAGTGAGCCGTTCAAAGTAGAAAATTATTAGACCGACGTTTAGATAAAATTATAGTGAAAGATAAGCATTGGTAATCTTTTCCTGTGTCAGACCGATATAGCCCCTGGTCGTACTAATATCTTTGTGGCCGAATATCTTGCTTAGCAGAATAAGCGCGGCCTCGCTTTGCTTGTTGTTCTCGTAGACGCGACGACCAAAGGTTTTCCGCAAGGTGTGGGAGCTTGCATTTTGCGCCTCGATACCGTAATCCTCGAAAGCTTTCTTTATTCGTTTATTGGCCGATACAACCGAAATCCCCCTACTCTGATCTCCATCGCTGCGCTGATGAGTGAACACCAAGCGATCATCATCGTCGTCAATATGGCAGAGCCGCGCGACCTTTCGGGCGATCTTTAAATAATCCTTGTGGACATCGATCTTGCGGGACTTCTTTGTTTTTCCTTCCGTGATGGTGAAATCATCGGATAGAATTTGCGACCAGGTGAGTTTGAGAATATCACCGATCCGCAATCCGAAGTAAATGCCTGTGGCGAGCATTAAGGCCGTGTTGTATTTTTCGTCCTCCATTGCGCAGGTGATCAAGGTCTTCGCTTGGTTCCATTTGATGGGTGCGGTTTCGGTTTTTTGTCCTTGTTTTGCCATGCATACAAGGTAGCGTGTTTAAGATGTACTTACAACCGATTTACGATGTAAATAGAACCTGAATTTCTTCCTTTAGCGTGCAAAGAATCTTAAGTGTTTGATAATGAATAGATAAGCTAATCTTGCTAGGTTATACTTATTCGGAAAGTATAACCTAACTGATACTCTTGATCCACTATTCTTTTGACTAGCGGTGTAGATACAGAGGTACTCATAGTTAGAGGTAAGCGACCGCATAAATGTAATACAAACTGATATACTCTTACTTATTAGCTCATCCCTAGCTCTGTCTCTTATACACATCTCCGAGCCCACGAGACCGAGGCTGATCTCG
>CAJXUM010001309.1 GCA_913060855.1 uncultured Lewinella sp.
CAGCGTCAGATGTGTATAAGAGACAGTTTCCATACCATTTTCTTGGACAAATTGGGGAAGCTTTCGGGCAATCTCAGAGATTTCGGAGAGTGCAGTATATGGCTGCATTTCCTGCGTCACGATCAGCACTTTCTTTTTACTCATAAAGCCGATAAAATATTGTTATTCAAATTAACAGGTCACTGAATATCAATGAACAAGGCTGCAAAGTTAGTAAAAACCAAGGACATTTTGTCAAAAAAAAAGAGTTTTGATAGCATAAGCCAAGCCAAGCCTTAGGCGTGAAAAACCACTAGGGCTATTTATAAAAAGTTGAATCAAGCATATCCTAAGCGAATTAGATAGTACTCAAAATGACAAAACAACTATCTTTGCGCGGCTTTGGCAGAAAGGGCCGGAAATCAATCCTTTCTGATCCAATTTCTTCATCCGATGAATACTTAATTCTATGTATCTGTTTAAAAGTGTGCATCAACTCGATCAATATTTACAGCACTTCCGCGCTTCCAATGCTCGTGTGGGCTTCATCCCGACTATGGGTGCTTTACACGCGGGACATCTATCTTTGGTAGAAGCTTCGAATGAGCAAAACGAGTTGACGGTATGCAGTATTTTTGTCAATCCCACTCAATTCAATGAAGGCAGTGACCTGGAAAAATACCCTCGCACTCCTGGGCTTGATCTTGCGCTATTAGCCGCTGCCAATTGTGATGTGGTCTTTATGCCTCAGGTCGATGAAGTCTATCCTCCTGGTGTTGAACTGGATTCACCGACCCCTCCCAAGGCATTGGTACAAGGAATGGAAGGGCAATTTAGACCCGGACATTTTGAAGGAGTAGTACAAGTCGTAAAACGGCTATTAGACCTCGTGCAACCTAGTAGTTTGTACATGGGGCAAAAAGACTACCAGCAGGCTGCCATTATTGGTTGGATGATCGAATACACTAAATTGGCTGTTGAACTCGTCGTTTGTCCAATTATGAGAGAAGAAAATGGTCTGGCGATGAGTTCTAGGAATGTGCGACTTCACCCAGATATTCGTCCAAAAGCCATCGTTCTGTATCAAACACTGCTAAGTGTAAAAGAAAAATTAGGCACTTTGTCACTACCAGAATTACAAAGCTGGGCCCTTGAACAATTGAGTGGTCCAGATTTTCGACCTGAATATTTCGATATTGTTGATGGTCAGAGTCTACAACCACTAGACAATGTTGGTGAGAATGATTTTGCTGTTGCATGTACGGCCGTTTGGGCAGGCGAGGTGCGCATCCTCGACAATATGATTTTGCAAAAGCCTGAGTAGTAAGGAAAAGAAATTTTAAACGAAACTTTTAATTCTTTCCAAAAATTTCCCCACTTCCTTATCTTCGCCGAAATTTGGGATTTAAATACCCAAAACTGTTTATTAGAAAATAGAATTTATTCTAAAATACTTTTTGCTTTATGATGATTCAAAGATTAAAGTCCAAAATACATAGAGGGACTATTACGCAAGCGAGATTAAACTATGTAGGTAGTATCACCATTGATGAAGATTTGATGGATGCCGCCAATATGATCGAAGGAGAGCGCGTTCAAATCGCCAATAATAACAATGGTGCCCGTATGGAAACTTACGTTATCAAAGGCGAACGCGGATCTGGAATCATTTGCCTAAATGGTGCTTCTGCTCGCTTATTCCACCCTGGTGATATTTCTATTATTATGTCCTATGTATATATGGACTTTGAAGAAGCCAAAACATTGAAACCTTTGGTTGTATTGGTAGACGAAAACAATAAGCAAATTGACCACCCTTAGTCTAACGCCTTATAAAGAAGTTGTTTAAAAATGATTGATTGGCTGCCATTCGAGAGGACAAGACCCTGGAAACTGGTTTTTTCTTCAAATTTCGCTTCAAAAAATCATTCTTAAACAACTTCAGACTATAACTTGCTCTTTTGCAACAAAGTACTATCTATTGGCGTAATTAAACTGATACTAGCTCAGAATAAAACAATGGCGTTCCAACCAAGAATACTCCATACATCGGGTTTATTCTTGTTGTATCAGTCATATCTATGACATCCAAAGATTAGTACCTTGAAAAGTTTCATCATCAATTTCCTGAAATTTAGCTTGTTCCTAGGGGTAGGACTGCTTATCCTATACTTTGTATACAGTAATCAGAATGCTGCTTATCAAGCCGAATGTGAGCTGAATGGTGTAGCTTCTGAAGATTGTAGCCTCATCCAGAAGGTTATTTCCGACTTTAAATCTGTCAACTACTTTTGGATTATCCTGGTTTTAGTCAGTTTTACCATTAGTAATGTAAGTCGGGCCATCCGTTGGAATATGCTAATCCGGCCTTTGGGTTATCAACCCCGCTTCATCAATTCCTTCTTCGCAACGGTGATCGGCTATTTCGCCAACCTTGGTTTTCCAAGAATGGGAGAAGTACTGCGCCCTGCTACCATGGCACAGTATGAGAAGATTCCATTGGAGAAGCTCATCGGAACGGTCGTTGTCGATCGTATTATTGATGTCATTAGCATATTGATTGTCAGTGGACTTGCTTTCTTACTGGCCTTTGATACGATTTGGAACTTTCTAAATGACTATGCAGACTTTGAAGGAAAGTTTGGAGGCCTTTGGAACCTGGCATTGATTGGGGTAGGAGCTGTCTCTTATACACATCTCCGAGCCCACGAGACC
>CAJXUM010001310.1 GCA_913060855.1 uncultured Lewinella sp.
CGAGATCAGCCTCGGTCTCGTGGGCTCGGAGATGTGTATAAGAGACAGACTTACCACTGTTTCTTTAACGGAATGCTATGACTGGGCCAGGCTCAACTACCCCCTAATTGCCAAACTCGACTTACTGGAAAAGTCAACCCAATACAGCCTGAGTAATGCCGCGAAGGGTAATTTGCCACAAATAAACATCAATGGGCAAGCTACTTATCAGTCGGAGGTGACGGAACTGCCCATCGATTTGCCCAACCTGGAAGTGCCAACCATTAGCAAAGACCAGTACAAAGTCTATGCGGAAGTATATCAACCCCTAACCAATTTCTCAGCGGTCAATGCCCAAAAGCAACAGCTCACCATCAATGGGCAAATTGAGCAGCAGAAAGTAGAAATCGACCTCTACCCACTCAAAGACCGGATCAATCAAATCTATTTTGGCATCCTCTTGATGGAGGTGAAGAAGGAACAACTCTCGTTGGCCGAAACAGACATTGATAGTACCCTTGCAAGATTAGAAGCCGCTATTCAAAATGGTACCGCCACTTTGATGGATAAGCAGTTGCTGGCCGTCGAAAAAATCAATATCAATCAGCAACTCTATGAAAACGAATCGAATAAAGAAGCATTCTTACAAATGCTCTCTGCTTTGACGGGCAAGATCATCCATTCAACTACCACTTTTACGCGACCTGAAGTGATACTTCCCAATGTTATCGTCAATAGACCGGAGCTTAATCTCCTCAGTTTGCAAGAACAATTGGTGGATGCGCAAGTGTCGCAACTCAGGACTAGAAATATTCCCACCCTAGGCTTGTTCGTGCAAGGGGGAATGGGACGCCCCGCGCTTAATTTTTTAAGCAATGATTTTGCCCCATACTACATCGCAGGCCTCAAATTCAATTGGAATCTATCCAATCGGTATACGACTAAAAATGATCGACAAAAATTCGCTATTCAACGCCAGTTGATCAATAACCAAAGAGAAACCTTTTTACTCAATACGGGAATAACTCAATCTCAGCAATTCTTAGCCGTCACTAAATACAAGGAGCTGCTTAGCTCAGATCAGCAGGTGGTCAACCTAAGAGAAGAGATTAAAAAAACAGCAGAGGTTCAGTTGGTAAATGGGCTAATCACCACGATAGACTATATCAAAATCATCAACGATGCCAGTAGAGCCAAGCAACAATTAGAATTGCACGAAATAATGCTTTTGCAAGCCCAATACAATCTTAAAACGACAACAGGTAACTAAAACCAGGGATCAACCTGTTCCAAAACATATTACAATGAAGAAACAGAATATTTTAGTAATCTTCCTTTTGATCAGTCTATTTTTATCGGCCTGCAATGGTGGCGAAAAAGACTACGATGCAACGGGTAGTTTCGAAGCCATTGAAAGACTCATCAGTGCGGAGGCCACGGGGGTGATCAAAACACTTCATATTCAAGAAGGTCAGATTATTAACGTAGGCGACACCCTTGGGGCGATTGATGTGAGTAATCTTGCTTTACAAGCTGATCAGATCAAAGCATCCATTGAGGCAATTGATGCCAAAACAACAAATGCAACCCCACAGATAACGGTACTGAATGCGCAGCTAAAAACACAAGAAAGTCAGATTGCTACCTTCAATCAACAAATGGCGAATATAGAAAAGGAGATTAGTCGTTTCCAAAACTTGGTAAAAGCCAATGCAGCTCCGCAAAAACAGCTAGATGATTTAGTCGCCCAAAAGTTGGTATTGCAAAAGCAAATTGATGGCGTAGCTGTCCAAAAAAGTGTCTTAGAAGCGCAAATATCATCCGCCAAACAAAATGTCGCCTTACAAAATACGGCCATTAGAAGTGAAGAAGCACCTAATGAGAAAAGATTAGAATTGATTCAAAAGCAAATTTATGATGGAATCATCATCAGTAAACATCGAGGTACGATTACTTCTCAGATGGCTTATGATGGCGAGTTCATTACCATCGGCCGCCCCCTTTACAAAATTGCCAATTTGGAAGAAATTACTTTAAGAGCTTATATCACCGGTGACCAATTACCTCAGGTGAAATTAAATCAAGTCGTCATCGTACGCACCGACAACGGAGAGGGCGGATTCAACGAAACAGAAGCTACGATTACTTGGATCAGCGACAAAGCAGAATTTACACCAAAAACCATTCAAACGAAAGACGAAAGAGCCAATCTAGTGTATGCGATTAAAGTAAAAGTAGAGAATGATGGCAATTATAAAATGGGCATGTACGGGGAAGTAAAATTTTAAAACTATGATTGACGTAGCGGTTCATAATATATCGAAATCCTATAATGATGGAAAGGTAGCAGCCTTGTCTGATATTTCTTTCGAGGTGGAAAAAGGAGAATTATTCGGTATTGTAGGGCCAGATGGCGCAGGAAAAACGACACTGTTTAGGATATTGACGACCTTATTATTGGCGGATTCGGGCCAAGCCCAGGTCAATGGCTCCGATGTGTTGAAAGATTATAAAGCCATTAGAAGTAAGGTGGGCTATATGCCCGGCAAGTTCTCCCTTTACCAGGATTTAAGTGTAGAAGAAAACCTCAACTTTTTTGCCTCCATCTTTGGTACCACTATAGCGGAAAATTATGATTTGGTGAAGGACATTTATGTGCAATTAGAGCTGTCTCTTATACACATCTCCGAGCCCACGAGACCGAGGCTGATCTC
>CAJXUM010001311.1 GCA_913060855.1 uncultured Lewinella sp.
CAGCGTCAGATGTGTATAAGAGACAGGAATAGGGTTGGCTCCTTCGGTACCCGCATAGCAGCTGGCAAATTTTCCCCAGTCATCAGCGAAAGCAAATAAGATGTTCGGGCGTTTGGTAATGGAATCATCCTTGGTTCCGTCTTGGCAACTTTGTAAAGCGAAGGAGCTGATCAGCAAAAGAAAAAGCAAAGTGTTGTTACGGTTGGTCTTGATGTTGGTTATCATTATTGTCTTGGATTGTGTTACTCCTAAATATAATGATAATCCACAAAGTCTACTCTGCGATCACAGGCCCTTTTTGTTTGTCCTTGAAAACTACAGTTCGATGAGGAAATGGAATTTCAATGCCTTCCGCATCAAAACGCTTCTTGATACTTTCGAGGACATCACAATTCAAGACAAAAGCATCTGCGGTATTATTGGCCCAGGCCCAGGCGCGCAGGCTGACGGCAGAATCGGTTAAGGCTACTAATCTGATCATGACGATCGGATCGCCCTTTTCCAGTTGCAGTGGATTTCGGCCATCAATCAAGAGGGGATGAGCCATGATTTCTTCCCTCATGATTTGTTTGGCCAGGTCTATATCGCTATCGTAGCTGATACCAAAATCGATCCACTTACAGATACGTTGGTCGCCAAAATCGGAATTGATGATGATCTCATCGCTGATTACGGCATTAGGGACAAGAATTCTTCGGTTTTCTAGGTCCTTGATCACGGTATGTCGGAGAGAAATATCTTCAACTACGCCACTCATGGCTCCCAACTTCACCCGATCATTGACTCTAAAAGGCTTGAAGATAATAATGAAGACTCCACTGATGATATTGCTGAGGGCCTGTTGTGAAGCAAATCCAATGGCTACTGCTAATATCCCGGCACCTGCCAAAATAGAACTAGCAAGGGCCCGCATACTTGGCAAGGCATAAATGGCCAGACTGAATCCAACGATATAAATCAGCCCTACGATCGCATGCCGGAGGAATTGATAATTGGTGGGGTCATTCTGCAGCGTCTCCGCTGATTTACGGATGAGACGTTTGAAAAAACGGTTGGCCAAAAATGCTATGATGAAGGTCGCAACGATGATTGCCAATGCGGCTCCTAAATAGGGTAGCTTTTCCAGTATGTAATCTTCCATGTGATATTTAGTTTGTGCAGCTTATAGACTCAAGTATCATATGGAGGTCACATTCTTTGTCCATCTATCTTATCGATAATCGGGATAGCTTGACAGCTGAAAATGGTAATTCCTGAGATAGCCAGGATTTACAACGATTTCAATATTGAAGGGAAAGTCAATAAGTTGTTTTCAACTTCCGCCTTCCGCCTTTAGAGTTGTCAGTTGATGGTCCATGGTCGATCGGAGCTCTGGCCAAGTCTTCCGCTTTCCCTCTTCTACCTTGGATATTGAGCCTCGCCAATAAATTGACGGGGCCTTCCGACTTACAAGGACAAACTCACACCCTGCATTTTCAAATGCTGGATGCGGTACAAATAAGCTGCACCTTCCATGATCTTTTCCGCTACATCTGCTACTTTCCGATTGTTGTAATCCTCCAATGGCGTTCCTTTCACCCAATCATTAAAAGCCCCCATCGAAGGACCGCACCAAATTTGGTAATCTAGCTCACGACCTGGCGTGCCAGCATTGGCCCAGTTGGAGGATAAGCCCAGGTACCAGCGGAAGATGAGTGCCATCTTTCGCCTTGGATTGTCCTTTGCTCGCGCAATCTGCTGCGGATCTCTTTCTTCGAAAAAAGAGATGCACGACTGCCAAATTTCTTCCAATGGCTTTCTAAAGACTTGTTTCTCCAATTTCAGGCGTTCCTCCGTTGGAATTTCATCAATAGAATTATATAGCTTGTAGTATTCATAAAGCTTCTTTGCTCGAGGTCCAAATAGGGTGCCTCTTTTTAACACCTGAAGTTCCACGCCCATTTCAAACATATCGGCTGCAGGAGCGCCAATGACATCCGTAGAGTCTACATTTTGCAAGAGTTTTCGCACATGTTCAGACGTACCAGCCTCGACGCAAGCCTGATTGATAGAACCAGTGACCACATAAGCTGCGCCCATCATAAAGGCCGCCAAAGCAGAAGCAGGCGTCCCGATTCCCCCTGCGGCTCCGATCCGAATCTGTTGCTCAAATTTATGTTTGGCTTGCATTTCATCTCTTAGCTGGATGATAATGGGTAGTAGGCTAACCAACGGTCGATTATCGGTATGTCCGCCAGAATCAGCTTCCACTGTGATGTCGTCGGCCATGGGTACTTGCTTGGCTAATTCAGCTTGCAATGGCGTGATTTTACCTTTTTCCACCAAAGGACTCAAAAGGGAGTCTGGTGCTGCTTGCATAAAAGCAGTAGCGACTTCTTTCCTAGAAACCTTAGCGATAACCTTATTGCCAATAATGATCTTCCCGTCCGCTCCTTGGCTCAATCCTGCCGCCCGGTAATGCACAATGTGCTCGGTCAGTGCCAAGAAAGCAGAAGCCTCGACGACTCGAATGCCTTTCTCCAAGAATAATTGTACGGCGCCGGCCTCCAAGGCTTCTTCTGCTGGAGAATGAATGAGATTCACCGCAAAAGTTTGATCGCCTAGATTAGCCTGCATTTTATCGACATTGGCCCGGATTTGATCCTGTCTCTTATACACATCTGACGCTGCCGACGAAGAGGATAGTGTAGA
>CAJXUM010001312.1 GCA_913060855.1 uncultured Lewinella sp.
CGGCAGCGTCAGATGTGTATAAGAGACAGGCTTTCTAGATTGCCCTCTTACTTGAAGAAATTAGATGACATTTCAGTTATTAATTTTGCTGGAAATACTTTTAGCAAGTTTCCCAAAATTCTCACACAACTACCCAATTTAAGGGAAGTTGACATGGGGAATAATCCCGCTATCAACTTGTCGGAAGCTGCTAAGCATTTGATGAAAATCAAAAAACTTGACTACATCTATTTCAACGGAAACAACCTATCTTCTTTACCAGCTGAAATAGCTCAAATGGATGCCTTGGAGGAAATACATTTGGAATATAACCCCAATTTGGATCTAAGCCAGGCCTGCAAGGTTTTGGCCCAAATATCCTCCTTGAAGATTCTAAATTTAGCTAATAATGACTTAACGTTTATTCCTGATGAAATAGCCTTAGTTAGTTTAAAGGGGCTGGTCTTGGATAAGAACCCTGGTCTCCAATTGGAACAGGCATTGGGTAATATTGGGCAATTAAAAAGTTTGGAAGTTTTACTTTTAAGAAATAACGAGCTGGCTATTCTTCCGCAAAAATTGGAAGGCCTAGCACAATTGAAAGCGCTAGAATTAAGTGGCAACAATTTTCCAGCAGAAGAAAAGGAACGAATCAAAACCGAGCTTTCCCAGACCAAAGTAATATTCTGAATGATTTCTCAGGCCTTACCTAGCAAAACCTTCTTGCACGAGCCATTGGGTGATAGTATCAAAATAGCCATCGCAAAATTCGAAGGTTTCTAGTTTTTCATTTGCGGCACCGGTTTTGCATTTGAGCAGCCCATGGTTGCCATCGTGAAAGGTCATGGTGGTCAATTTTTTCTTGCTTATTGTATTCTCATAAAGTGCTTTGGTCTTTTGCCAATCTACTATGAAATCCTTCTCCCCGAAGATGGCTAATACGGGGCAGGGTATCTTTGTTAGGACCTTTTTAAACTTGGGTACAACGATAACCGATTTCGATTTTGGATCGCGCTCGTACGACAGATCGGCCATCACTGCAGCCTGGTCTTTTTTATAGCTTTCTGGGGTAGGTGCCTTCAACCCCAAATAGGAAATGCAAAAACTATCCTTTAACAGATGTTGCCGTGCCACTAGGTATTCTTCATAGGAACCGCCACGCTCCATCACGACCAACCCGTTAAGGTATTCCGAAAGCAACAACTCCGCCTCAGCAGCTGTTTTGCCTGCAAAACGCATATTGGATTCAAACATATAATCCCAACTGTTTAAGCCGTCCGTACCACTTACTGAAATCCAGAATGCGATAGGGCGATAACGCTGGATTATTAAAGGGCAAATATATCCTCCCCGGCTTAAGCCCCAAAGACCGATCCGCTCCGATCCTGGAACATTCCGGCGTTTCAATTCTTCAATGGCCATTAAAGCTTCCTCCGCACTGCTTTGCACTGTTTGGTTATGATGGTAGGAGCCTTCGCTGTTTCCACAGCCTGCCCGATCCCATCTGAAAACGGCCAGACCTGCCTCTCGAAAGGTATAGATCAAGGAATCAAAATAAAGACTAGGGTCCCGAAAACTGGTTTTGCCATGACCAGGAATTAGGATAACTAAGGCAGATGGTTCAGCCGCTCTAGGCATATCAATATAGCCGCTGAGTGTTTTCCCTTCAAACTGAAAATTGAGGGTATCTCGCTTGCTTTTTTCTTGCCCCTTTAATGTTGCCCCGGAAACAATACACAGGAGAAAAATAAAGACTATAGTTCTCATTTCTTTTTTTAGTAAAAGACGAATGGAAATCTGCCAAGTTGCAATGTTTTCATCAAAACCTGGCTCTGCACTGCAATCAAGCGGAACGATGGGGTAGGAATGGGTGCATTTATCTGCTTCAAGGATGGTGATTTACAGCTACTGAAAGTGCGCCATTTTAAAACAACTTCTTCGTATGATAGCTGGTACAATTAGTATTCCGTGTACATTAGATGGAAGTGAATCCTCAAGGCATAATCTTACCAAGGATTAATAAATACTGCCTCTTCAATTCAATAAAAAAATTGTCAGATAAGGTAAATCGACATCGTGAAAAGAGATACAGGTTTTTCGATAGGTAAGCCTGTTTTTTTTGTGCTACAAAAGCCGAAAGGAAATATGAATGCTAGCACAAATTTAGTCAACCAATTGGCTCTTCCTCAAAAAGCAAACCAACATCGGTTTGAAGACTTTTCCGAAAAGAATTTTTGGCTTCAAATAGTTGTTGTATTACTTCATCAGTATAGGGACTGTCCATCTCTAACATATTCATTAGAGTTCTCCTGATGTGGTAAAAAGATTTATGAGATACTTTCGACATAATAAAGGTGGCCTCATTAGCTTTCCACTCGTTTAAATCATTCAATACCTCCTGGACTGTCTTTTTATCAATTCCAGCAGAAAATAGCTTTGTTCCAAGTAAAGGCTCAGTCAGCCTAAAAGCATTTGGATAGCACGATAACCTTAATTCATATAACCTGTCGGTTTTACTTCTTTGGAGTTCTCTCTCAAGTCTTTCTGTTTCATGATGTATTCTCTTTCTTGCTACTGAAGAAGTTACCAAAGAGGACAAAATTGAAACGACCAGTGAGACGAAACCTGCTATTAGTGCGGCAATTATTTCAATACCCATGTTGATGATCTGTCTCTTATACACATCTCCGAGCCCACGAGACCGAGGCT
>CAJXUM010001313.1 GCA_913060855.1 uncultured Lewinella sp.
AGATCAGCCTCGGTCTCGTGGGCTCGGAGATGTGTATAAGAGACAGGTTCAGTACAATCAAAAGGTCATACCCTTTGCCACCTAGTTTGGCGATATAGGGAGACAGTTTGATTGAGGCATCAAAAATATCGCCATGGAATAGCCAATACTTCTTGCCTCCCATCTGTAAAACTAATTTGTCCCGCAGGTGGATATTACCAAATGAGAAGTCGGTATAACGACGAAGCACATCATCATGATTTCCAGTAATATAGTAGACCTTTGTTCCTCTAGCCGCCATTTTGAGCACTTGCTGTAGCACCATTATGTGTTCTTTCGGAAAATATCTTTTCCGAAACTGCCAAATATCGATGAAGTCCCCATTCAAAATGAGTGTATCAACTTTAATACGCTTAAGGTAATTACAGAGTTCTTTGGCATGGCAACCATAAGTCCCCAAGTGTACATCAGAGATGACAACAATATCAAGTTCTCTTTTCATGCAGTAATTAGCATTTTACATTTTCTTATCCTGGCAATTATTGTGGGCAAGTGAAAGCGACCACCAGAAGCTGTGATTTTGCGTTCACCTGACTCCAGCTATAAAAGTGACCAGAGAATCTACTGTTAGCATTTTGTTCCAGGTGGCACAAAATCCTACTGGTAAAAATCGCGTATAGATGTAAAGTGTAGGTTAAGAACGGATTATAATACGATTAATTCAGCGGGGCGTTGAGCCGCATTGATACAAGGAGGAGGAGCAACAGGACGGGCAAAAGAGGTGGAATAGAGATTGGGTGATGACAATGAAGTGGGGTTGTAGCAAAAGATGAACCTTCTCTGGCAAGCCGGGTAGGCAGCGTTTTGGGCAACGAATTGAGCCGAAAGGGCCCGGTTTTACTTCGATCGTTGCCTCAAAACACAAGAGCGACGCAAGGGCCAATAAGTAAGGCTAATCTTCTGGAATACCTATTGCCCACAGCTAGCCAACCATTAGATCTCTGCCGGAACGAAGACCCGCGGGAAACTTGTTCCTTTTGAGTCAATGTCTAATTTGATCATTTGATCATTGTACTCTATGATAGGATGTTTGACATTGATACTTCCATCTACCTTAAGATTGAGATGGGAACCGTCAGCATCAATAGACCAATCACCACGAATATTGATTTTGGGTAACAAAATTTGTAAGCGACCATCTGGATTGAAAATAAAATGCCCTCCTTCCATTTGAGAAATATTTCTTTTCATCCGTTGTTCAATCTTACCATCTTGGTTGTTAATGGCTAAGATCTCTTGCATAGTTTCGCCATCGTACTTCCATCTTTTGTGTGTCAGAATTTCAGACAGCTTTTCCGTGTTTTTAGCAGCTTTAGGAGCACATCCAACGAAAGGCAAGAATACAGCAATAAGGATAATAATGCGCATAGAAAACATAGGTATTTAGTGTTCAGTAAGGGATAGAGTCATAGTGCTGACTTCCTTGTTACAAATACTTTACGCAAGAGTGAAATTATTGTTGTAAAATTAAGATACTAAATTTGGGTAACAAACTTTTAATCGGGTCTATTTTTTCGCTATTCGCTGAAGAGGAGGGGGCAGGAGAAGAACGCCTGCGAGCGTTGCCGGTGGAAAATACGAGCAACGGCCGACTACTTAGGTCTCAAGCCTTGTTTTTGGCTTCCGCAAAGAGGCAAGAAGACTTAATCTTCCATCGAAGCTATATTATTATCTACTTTGATCAACTTCTTCCGGTTCTTGCGATAATCTCTTGGACTTAATCCGGTCACTGCTCGGAATTGTTTATTGAAATGAGAAAGGTTATTAAAGCCACTTTCATAACTCGCATTGGCAATGCTAAGGTCGTCTTCGGCGAGTAGGCGACAGGCATGCGCCACCCGGTATTCATTGGCAAACTGAATGAAGGTCTTCTGTGTCAATTTCTTAAAATACCGACAGAAGGCGGGAATGGTCATATTGATTTCCTTGGCAATAACTTCTAGTTGGATATTTCCTTGGAAATTAAACTGCACATATTCATAAATCTTCTGCATGCGTTCTTGGTCCTGCGCATTAACCTCTACCGGGAAACTATCGGCATTCAGAATGGTATACTCTTCTGATTCAGCGAGTTGGTTCAGGATTTGGACGAGATGAATCAACCGATCAAAGGCTGACATTTCTCCCATCGCTACTAGCCGCTTACCCACTTCCTGTTTTATTTTTCCCGAAAAAGACAAACCTAATTTTGCCCGTTCGAAAACCTGCTTGATAGCAAACATTTCCGGAATTTGAAGAAAGTCGCGACCTAGAAATTCTTCCTTCATTTGTACCACAATTTCTACGTGTTTCTCCGGCAACTCTTCGGTAAACCCAAGGTGAGGCAGATTGGGCCCTAGAAAGATCAGATCACCGTCTTCATAAAAAGAAAGGTGATTCCCAATATGGCGTTTTCCTTTTCCACCAGATATGAAAACAATCTCATATTCTGGGTGGAAATGCCACATAGGCACATTAGCAGTAATGCCACTTTCAAACTTGCGATACAAGAAGGAAGTTCCAAATCCAGGTTCTATTCGTTCTAAGGCAGCTTTCATGATCCTTATCTCTATTTAGTCTAAACTCCTAATACGCTAAATTAACGCAGAAAGTTCAATTATCTGTACTAATGGCTGTCTCTTATACACATCTGACGCTGCCGACGAAGA
>CAJXUM010001314.1 GCA_913060855.1 uncultured Lewinella sp.
TCATGAGAAAAGACGCATAAGAAAATTAGTGACATGTTTCAAAACAGTCTCTAAGAAGGCAATATCTTCAATCCTGCGCAATTTCGCAAATAGCTTCCATACCCTTGGCTAACATCCGACCTTTTGAGCAGAAAAGTATACATTTGGTTAATGGAATCTCCGAAAACCCATACACCCTGGCTTTGGTTACTTTTTTTAACCTATGCTACCCTGGTCTTTTTAGGCCTGCTACGGCATGAAATATGGATGGATGAGGCTCACCACTGGCTAATCCCTAGGGACAGTCCATCTTTCGTTGCCATGCTTGGCAACCTGCGTTACGAAGGGCATCCTGGACTTTGGAATATCCTGCTATATGGCTTGGCTCGAATGAGTAGAGAAGTATGGGCCATGCAATTATTGCACGGAGTGATAGCGATAGGGACGATGTATTGGGTTTTATTGAAAAGTCCTTTCCCTTTGTGGGTGAAAGCGCTTTTCCCTTTCGGTTATTTCACCATGTTTGAATATGCTCTCATTAGTAGGAACTATGCACTAGCTTTTTTATTGGCCTTTACTATTGTTCAACTGATCAAAAAAGAACACTGCTCCCTGATTAACTTGGCCATCTTATTAGCACTTTTGGCTAATACGCACTTATTAGGTTTCTGCCTGTCTTTATTGCTGCTACTTTACGTTCCCTACAAAAAAGGCCATTCAGTATTGGTCCCTGTGCTCATTTATTTAGGTGGATTGGCATTAGCCGTTTGGCAAATCATCCCGCCGGGAGATCATCCTATGGTGACAGGATTAGATTCGGCGCGTTTATTTTCCTGGGAAAGTATCAAGAAAGTGATGCTGGTATTCAATGAGACCTTTTTACCGGTACATGATTTTCAGCGACATCACTTTTGGCACACCAATTGGCTAGAAACCCAACATATTAATTTCGCAAGAGGCCTGTCTATTGTGCTAGGATTATTGCCGCTTTGGTTTTTCAGAAAACGTCCCAAAAGTTGGCTAGTATTTTATGGAATGGCCGGTGCGGTACTATTGCTTTCTGCTTTGAAAGGCGTCAATTATGAGCGCTTCCATGGCTTCCTTTTTATGACTTTCTTTTTGTTGTTGTGGTTAGAATATGCGCATTTGCAACCCTTTCGAGATAGTAAGTGGCGAGTCCTGTTTGTTGGTGGAATATTGGTGGGCCAATTGCTAGGTGGCCTACACGCTTATGTACAAGATTGGCGGTTCCCATTTTCCGAGAGTGAAAATGTAGCTACATTCTTGCAAGCCGAGGCCTACCAAGGCTTACCCGTCATTGGCGGCTATTGCTTCGGCGAACCCCTCCAAGCCTATTTACCCCAAACACTCCGCTACCCAGAGCAGGCAGGCGAATCCTTTTGCCGCTGGGAAATCTTCAGCGAGAGCTATCTCAAGGAACTCCAAACGGAGGACTATTACAGCCGACTTTTGCGCTATTTCATGCCTTATGAAAACTCACAAGCTATCCTCGTTAGCCACCAAGCACTTGACCTAAGCGAAGAACCACTACTTCGTACCTACCAAGCCCAAAGTTACCAACTCCTGCTTCGCCCACTTCCTGCTTTTACCAATAACCTAAAACAGATGGAAGCCTATTATCTATACCACTTGGAGGTGATGAGTTCAGAGGGTGAATAACTCACCCCCTGAACTCATACTCACTGGGTGAGTTATTCACTTAGAGGTTCGCTTCTAGTCAGGGGGGGAGTAATTCCCCCCCTGACTAGAAGCGAAACCACTTACCCGCTCTTTCGTACCCATTACCCGTTGTCCCTTACCTCCGGCCCGCTCCCCCTCGGAATACCCTTGTTTTGCCGATAGTTTTGAAGTGTAAATCAAACAAAAGTGATCCCTACTACTTCAAAATTCAAAGCAATGAAAAAGGCAAAAATTACCGTAAGTATAGTAAGTAACGAACTGAGTCCAGCTGTAAAAGAAGAGATGTGGAACGTATATCATAAGTACTACGATTACAGCAAAGCTTATTTCATGCAGCGCATGGAGAAGAATAACTTTTATTCCCTCTATAAAAATGGAGAGGAGATCGTTGGATTTACCGGGCTTCGCATCGACCGGACGCGCGTTAATGGTAGAAAAAGGCTATTGATTTATTTTGGTCAAACCATTATCGATACCGAACACCGTGGTAAATCACTAATCCCTACTACTGGCGCCAAACTTTGCCTCAAGTATTGGCCCGAGATGTTGACTTCCAAAACCTATTTCTGGGCGGATTGCCTTACCTACAAAGCCTACTTGGTATTTGCCAAAACCTTAGAAGTGTATTACCCTTCTTACAAGAATGAGAAATGCCAAGATGTGGAGGCCGTAATTGACTTTATCGGAGAAACCCATTATCGAGACACTTACTGTCGAGCTACAGGGACGGTGCAAAAAGAAAGCGTAGTCGTGAGTGATCCCAATATTAAAATCCCTCACAAGTACCGCCAAGATCCAGACATCAACTTTTATGTCGCTTCCAATCCACTATTCATGGAAGGACATGGCCTGATAACTCTAGGCCCAGTTACTTGGAAAAATTTTGGAAATCTAATGGGTAGGCTGGCGAACAAGGTATTGGGGATGGGGAGGAAGGCTAGAACAGCGGAGCGCTGTCTCTTATACACATCTCCGAGCCCACGAGACCGAGGCTGATCTCGT
>CAJXUM010001315.1 GCA_913060855.1 uncultured Lewinella sp.
ATGAGTTCCAAATAAAGTATACATCTTGAAATATTCTTTTCCCCGCTGGCGGCGTGTTAAAAAAATACTCATGAAGCTAGGCTATGCTCGTTTTTGGCGAAATTGAATTACTACTTTAATAGGAAAGGTTGAAAGGTTGTTTTTTCATCGCTAAGAGCTATCATGTAATCACGCCAACAATTACTAAAACTGGAAGTAAATAAAGGGTACCACATCGGCACTCGTAGTCTGCGTGACCAGCCACATTATTCCTCCCAATACTAAGGCTTTTACCGGCCATGGGGTTTTAATAAACCACTCCTCTCCCGCTTTTCGGAATCCATTAGGTAGAAAATGCAGGATAAAACCCAAGGCAATTAGTCCGAATACCTGCGCATAATTTTGGATGACTTCCCCTACTAGCTCTGGGTGGAAGGCGGTTAAAATTTGTCCCAGTACCGTAGTAGTCGTCTCCCAAGGCCCCAGCGGATTATTCAGGGCACCCGCCCGGAAAAACACCCAACAAAGGGTCACAAAATGAAAAACGAGAATAACCGAGACGGTTTGCGTACCGACGCGTGTCAATTTAAAACCAATATAATTCATCAGATAATCGAGTCCAGTGCCTAGTACCAGGAGTAATGACCAGCCCAGCAAAATCTGAAGATTAGCACTGGTTAAAACTTGATAAGTCTCGATTTCTAGGGTATCTCCCTGCAGCGCAATCCACATGGCAAGCTGTCCCAGACATTGGACACAAAAGACAATCACCCCTGCTCGCACCGCGGTATTTGCCCGCCACTTGCCCGCCCGCTCCAACGCTCGATCAATGGCGAGTGCCAAGCCATGCAGCCCTCCCCAAATCACAAAGACCCAACTGGCTCCATGCCAGAGACCACCTAGCAACATGGTCAGCATCAGATTCACGTAAGTCCGAAGTCCACCCCGGCGATTTCCGCCCAAGGAGATGTACAGATAGTCACGCAGCCAAGTCGATAAAGAGATATGCCAACGCCGCCAAAAATCTCGGATACTGTCCGATTGATAAGGCAGTCGAAAGTTCTCGGGGAGGCGGAGTCCCATGATCAGCGCTAGGCCGATAGCCATGTCTGAATAGCCGGAAAAGTCGCAGTAAATTTGAATGGCGTAGCCATAGGCAGCCATGAGGTTTTCGAAGCCACTATATAAAGCCGGGTTTTCAAAGACCCGGTCCACGAAGTTGATGCTGATATAATCGGAAATCACCGCCTTTTTAAACAAGCCACCACAAATCAACATCAGGGCTCGTCCTAAGTTGGCCTCGCTCAATTGCAGCGGTTTTCTTATCTGCGGAATAAAATCAGCCGCTCTAACGATGGGTCCTGCTACTAATTGAGGAAAGAAGGAGACGAAAAAGGAAAAGTCCAACAAACGGGAAAAGAAGGATTTCACATCTGTCACTTCCTCTGTCAGCGGTATTAATTTCCCTCGATATACATCGATGCTATAACTCAAGGTCTGAAAAGTAAAAAAAGAAATACCAACGGGTAGGAAAATCGATTGAAAAGCAAAATTAGTCCCGACCACATTATTGAAAGACCCTATCAGGAAATTGGTGTATTTGAAATAGGCCAGCAGTCCTAGATTAGCGACCAGGCTGAGTATGAGATATCCCCTCCGCTTGCTTTTGCTCGATGCATTATGGATATAATGTCCTAGCGTGAAATCGATTAGGGTAGATAAAATCAACAACACGAAGTAGATTCCGCTCGACTTATAATAAAAGAAGAGCGAAAAACCCAAGGTGTAGACCAAGCGCCAATTGGCTTGGCGTTTCAGCAGCAAATAGCCTCCATAAAAGGCAAGAAACCAGATGAGGAAAACCTTGCTATTGAATAACATGGGTTTTCCAGGATCATAAACTAGATAGGGTAATATTTCAGTCCAATCAATCACTAACCAAGTGCGTTTAGTTCTTTGGCAATGATGGTGGTCCAATTTGGCAATTTGAGACCGCCATTATTGTTATTTTTCAATATAATTCGTAAGTATTCATCAAGGCCTCGTATAAGAGATGCCCTTGCAATTCATATCCTTTTCTTGTAAAATGTATCAGATCTCTGCCTGAGAATCCTTCGGTGCGCCATTTCTGGACGCCACCAGATACATTCATAATCGTTTGCAAATCCCAAATCGCCGCTCCGTATTTCTCTGCCGTTTCAATCAATATCTCTCTGGCAATAGGATTCGTGAGTTTTCCATAACGGCCTCTTTTCAAGGCATCCGGATTGGTGGTCACCAAGATGGCAATAGTAGGCATTTTCTCTCGGATGGATGCTAGAAAGTTATCCACCTGCTCTCTAAATTTAGGCCCTTTAAAACCAGAAGAAAGTGCCTCATTAGTTCCCAAGGATACAATCAGTAAATTCGGCAATAAGCTCGGCAATTGTTCCAAGAAATATTCTGATTGGTTGTAATGATAAAAGGAAGCCCCATTTACGCCAATACTATGGTACAATAAGCCAGCTGCCGAAGAATTTTCGACGCTTAAACCAAACAAGAGCGCTTTCCGTTGGCTCGGCAAGCGGGCTTCGCCTTTGATGACTAGCTCATCCACGAACTGATCAGAGGTGAAAGAAAAGTGACTAGTGGCTAGCGACTCCTCAGATTCTGTCTCTTATACACATCTCCGAGCCCACGAGACCGAGGCTGATCTCG
>CAJXUM010001316.1 GCA_913060855.1 uncultured Lewinella sp.
GAGATCAGCCTCGGTCTCGTGGGCTCGGAGATGTGTATAAGAGACAGAAACAGTACAGGGCGCGGCTCGTGGAGTAGGTAAATCATTTTCTAGGATTGACCAGCTTTTCGTCTGAAAATCATATAGTTCCACTTCACGAATTAAGGGCTTAAATACACCATTAGCTCCCCAGATTGTCGGCCAGCCACAGCATACAAAGTATGATCAATTACGGCGGCTTGAAAATGATCTCGGGCATGAACGGCATCCTCTAGCACCGTCCAAGTGTTTGTATACGGATCATATTCATCAAACCAATTAACAAAACCACCATTATGTCCAATCGTATTACCACCCAATAGATAGAACTTATTATTATAGACCACCAAGCCGGCACCACCTCGTCTGCGGTCTTCAGGAATTTCTGGCCCCTTTATCCATTTTTCAGTCACCGGATGATAAAGCCAAATATTTTCTTCAGGAATTTCTTTTGGGAAAGCGTTGGTTTTAAAGGATCCAATCACCCAAACAAAGCCTTGATAGGAAGTGGCTTGAAAATGATTAAATTCTTTGGGGGCACTTCCGCCTGTGCTCCAGTTATTGGTTTTAAAATCGTATGCATCTAATTTTTGGGCCGACTCTCTTCCTCCAAAAAGAATGAATTTATCGCCCGCTTGTACAAAGGAGCATTCATGCCGAGCCGTGTAGCTTTCATCCTCAGCTTTGTCAATCCATTGATCCACTATCGAGGCAGATTTTTGACTCATTAGGAGAAAGGGAAGACAAAGACAGCAAATACTAATAGTATGTTTAATAGACACCATAATTCTTGTTTTATTGAAACGCAACAATGTTCAGATGTGGGTAAAGATATTCAAAAGATGACAGCAATTAGATGATGCTCTTCCTGAAATACTTTCCCTTCAAAAGGAATAATTAAATGGGAAGAATCCCAACAGGAAAACGTTTGTGGCAAATAATAATCCATATGTGATAGAGATCAGTCTTATCACTAATTTTAGCAGAAGGATTTATGCCTAGCTTTGTAAAAGTAAGTTATTCAATCCCTTAAAACACTAAACACGTGATAGACATGCAATATTTGAATCCTTTCTATTTGCGATCATTTTACCTGCTTTTCTTATGCTGTTATTCTGGAACAATAGGCGCGCAAACTTGGGGATATGACAACAATCGTATTGCAGTTAGTTTTGATGGAAATAGCGAAGCGGATAATGCCTATAAATGGCCAACAGGAGACCCCGATGATTGGGGAGCGGCGGCGGCCTCACTAGCCATCATGGCCAAATTGAAGTTGCAGGATAAACTAGTGCATTGTTCTTATAATAACTTTATTGATGCACCGTCTGGGCCAGATGATGAAAATCAGTTGAAAATCAGTTGTGATGGAGCTGCTCAAAGGTGGAATTTTGATACCAATATTTTTTTTGATGTGACGACGCAATTAAGGGAGGCGAGGTCCCACTTGGCTCACGAAATGGGAAAATCGACGGAGGATGATCCCTTATATTTTATCCATGCTGGCTTATCCGAATTCCTGTATCAGGTGGTGGAAGAAGTAATCAAAGCCGGAAATCGTGAGGCATTACAGTATGTTTTCCTATTATCGCATAGTAGTTTTAATGAAAATGAGAAAAGGCGAGATGATCATCATACCTGGGAGGATGTACAGGCCTTAAGTGGAAACCGTATCCAGTATCGAAAAATTAAGGATCAAAATAATAAGACGGTTCCCGATGACCTGTGGCATTCCCAAAAAGACTTCTCGGTGTGGTACTGGATGAGAGATCATGTGGATCCGAATATCCAATGGATGTATTCACGAGTTTTGGCGCATAGTGGTGGTGATGCCGATATTTCAGATTGTGGCATGTTTTACTATTTGCTTTGTGGTGATGACAATGGCAGCCCCTCCAAATTTGAAACATTTATAGGAAATGGAATCCCAAAATAATTTCTAAAACAGCAAAACAATGGAACGAAGAAACTTCATCAAAAAATCGGCAGCGGTTACTGGTGCAGCCCTGGCTAGCCCTTTGTTTTCTTTTGCCATCACGGGAAAAGCTTCTCCGGACAAAACTATTATTGGACAGGGCGATTATCGCTATAAAGTAAATAAAAACTGGAGCCAGCTTGATCCAAGTCAACACCCCGTTTTCAATTGCCACGAAATGGTGATGGATTCCAAAGGTCGTTTGATTATGATCACGGATGAAGTGAAGAATAATATCATAATTTTTGATAAATCGGGTAAGTATCTCGATTCTTGGGGCAGTTGGTTTCCGGGCGGGCATGGCCTGACGCTGGCGAAAGAAGGAGAGAAGGATATGTTGTTTATTGCTGATTGTGGCTGGTTCTTTGGCCGAGATAAGCAGTGGCACAAGCAAGCCGGGCGTATTGTGAAGATGACCACAGATGGACGACTGGTATTTAATGTTGGCCATCCTGCTACGATTGGTGTCTACAAAGAAGATGAGCCATTTATGCCGACCGAGATAGCGGTAGCACCCAATGGCGACTTCTATGTAGCTGATGGCTACGGCTCGGATTACATTTTACAATACGACTACAAGGGCCAGTATATCCGTCATTTTGGCGGTAAAAACAATGAAGACCAGAACGCCAACTTGATCAATGCGCATGGAGTAGCAGCTGTCTCTTATACACATCTCCGA
>CAJXUM010001317.1 GCA_913060855.1 uncultured Lewinella sp.
ACGAGATCAGCCTCGGTCTCGTGGGCTCGGAGATGTGTATAAGAGACAGCGGTATGCCAGTGATGGTCGGGATCGCCATGCGTTACGAATACATGCGTTATTTGTCCCCATTCGGATTTGGGGATCAACGTCCGGAAAAAATCGGGCAGGTAAAAGCTTGCCCCAGGATCAATGGCAATCCTTTTGGTTCCCCATTTAATCACGAAAGCATTGTATCCATAAAAAGTTATTTTCATTTTTGCATACTTTTTAAAAACCATTTTTCACTTCGAAACTTTGGATTTCACCATTTCAATTGCCGATACCCAACCTAAAATTAAAATGTCTCTCATTACCGACCTATGATCAAGGTCATCGATAGTTATGACTTTACGCGAATACGCCAAGAGATTTCAAGTTCCGTGTTTTATCTTTAGGTGGGAAGATTAACTAATAGACTGTACAAATACAAAACGATGAAAAACCACTGGTTCTTTGGACCTTTCCTGGCCTTATTATTTGGCTTACTATTATTATCAGCTTGTGATACCGATTCGGTAGGAGAAGCCTCGGAAGAAAGCGCGGTCCTCTCGCCCTCCATCCAGCCTGCGGCCGATCAGCCACAGTACTGGCAATACAAAGGGGAGAAAGTGCTTTTACTGGGTGGTTCTGATGAAGACAATTTGTTTCAGATGCCGGATGTAGCTCAACAACTGGATCTCCTGAAAACAGCAGGCGGTAATTATGTGCGCAATACCATGTCGAGCCGTGATGAGGGTAATGTCTGGGCTTTTGCGCAGGACTCGACCGGGCAGTATGATCTGAGGAAGTGGAATGAAGCTTACTGGCAACGTTTTGAAAACTTCTTGGCCTTGACTGCTGCGAGAGATATTATCGTGCAGATTGAAATATGGGCTACCTTCGATTTTTACCGAGGAGAATGGGACAAGAACCCTTTTAACCCAAAAAACAATCGGAACCTAAACGAGGCGCGTGTAAAGTTGCCGACTAGTATTCCCACTCACCCTATTTTTCGAGATAATCCGTTCTTTTGGTCGATTCCATCGCAGCATAATAATATGCATCTGTTGCAATTTCAGCAGGCTTTTGTGGACAAGATTCTTTCTATTAGTTTGCCCTATGATCATGTACTCTACTGCATGGATAATGAGACATCAGTGACGGCTGACTGGGGGAAGTTCTGGTCAGATTACATTCATAAAGTAGCCACCGAAAAAGGCCGCCAGGTTTTCACCACCGAAATGTGGGATCCGCATGACCTCAACCACATCTCCCACCGAGAAACCTTCGATCATCCCGAAACCTATGACTTCGTGGAAATTTCCCAGAATAATCACCAAAAGGGAGAAGCGCATTGGCTAAATGGCCTGGCACAAATTGAACGACTTAAACGATCTGGGGCGCTACGACCAGTGACAAATGTAAAGACTTACGGAAGCACCGGGGGACGGCATGGCCATGGATTGCAGAATGGCGTGGAAAGTTTTGTTCGCAGTGTACTTTTTGGTTCATCAGCTGTCCGGTTTCATCGACCTACCTCTGGTATTGGATTGTCGGATACGGCCCAGGTGGTGATAAAAGGAATACGAGAAGTGACCGATCAGATGAATGGCTTCTTCGCCGCCACACCTAATTTGGCGCTCTTATCAGATAGAAGTGAAAATGAAGCCTACTGCCGGGCGTTGGTCGGTCAAAGCTATCTGGTGTATTTTGGGGAAGCGGGAGAGGCGACGCTTGATTTGTCTGCCTTGGAAGGTGAAATGATAAAGATGGAGGTATTAGAATTGTTTTCTAATACTTGGAGGAAGGTCAAAGAAATAAAAGCGAATAGTACTTTGCGTCTCACTGCTGATCAGCCACAGTTGCTTTTTTTATTGCAGAAATAGGCTTGAATTTGGTGAAACGGAAGTAGATTAAAGAAGGAGAAAGACTTCAGAAGTTTCCTTGGGCGCGACAGGGGAAACTTCTGAAGTCTAGGCCATGCAAATAAGCCGAATAGCAACAGTTTGGACACTATTTTCGCTTCAGCCACAGCGCCCGAAGCTCAAAATTATTAGCAGGAATCATTTCTGAAAGCCTGAATGTCAAAGAGTCTATGCCTTTAGCTAAAGAAAGCTGCGTCAATGGAAGATCTTGCCAATCTTCGGGACTGTCACTTGTAGTAAGCACTAAATCTTGGACTTGGGAGCCCGATTTGAGTTGCACTGTCACTTCATGACCTAATTGACCTCGAGAACTAATGCCAATTTCATAATCCGAAGTGGCTTGAATATCGATCAGCCAGGTGATTCCGTCTTCTTCGCTTGACCAGTTGGCCAGCCAATCTCCATCCACACCGCTTGGATGTGTACCGATTCTTTCCCCTAATAAACCGCGTTGCCCAGTAAATTGTAATTGCCCGGTAGCTAGGCCGTGATGAGGTTGTAGGAAAATGGGGTTTTCAGCTGGATAGCCGACGGGGATTTGTGTTCCGAAACGTTTAGGGGTTAAGAGGAGAGTGGCCCACCACGCTTCATAGGCATTTCGCATTTTGGTTAGTTGATCGGGGTGTTGATCAGCTAGGTTTTGAGACTCACTGGGGTTATCTTTCAAGTGATAAAGGGTATGGCCATCTACCATTTTCCACGGTC
This sequence comes from uncultured Lewinella sp., assembly GCA_913060855.1. GTDB lineage: Bacteria > Bacteroidota > Bacteroidia > Chitinophagales > Saprospiraceae > DT-111. The sequence goes on from CAJXUM010001317.1 coordinate 2,631, forward strand.
CTTGTACTGTCTCTTATACACATCTGACGCTGCCGACGAAGAG
>CAJXUM010001318.1 GCA_913060855.1 uncultured Lewinella sp.
TCTACACTATCCTCTTCGTCGGCAGCGTCAGATGTGTATAAGAGACAGTCAATGAAAACATCATTGGGCAACTGCTCTCCATCAATTTTTACGGTCAATGGAAAATCTTCATATTGAACCACTGACAAATCCTCCTCTTCTACAATGAAATGAAAAGGTGCTGGTCTTTCAAATTTTTCGCCATTCCGAATCAAGCGTCGTGTACTATCCTTAATCATACTAGGCGCTGCAAAAAGCAAGATCAGCAGGATCATTAAAGGAGGCAACGCATAACGGAGATATTTCCGATTGTGAGAAAGGTTTATTGCTGCTTTGAAAGGAACAGGCTTGATCTCTTCCGACTTCTGATTGATACTGGCTAAGATGAGTGCTTGTTGCTCCTGCCCATCTGCTTGTTGTTTCAACTGCAGAACATTAAGCAACTTATCCTTCACATTGGAAAAGTGATTACCAACAATTAGCGCAGCTCTCTCATGCGAGATCACTTTGCCCAATCGGAAATAATGTAGCAATGGGTTAAACACCCAAAAGGCTAAAGCAATCGTACTAATACCGATAAAGGAAAAGAATAAGACTTTGCGCATACCGGTATCAAAAAAGAAGGTATGCTCCAGAAAAGCGGCTACCAAAAAGAGAAAAAGAATCAGACCAATACTATACAATCCTCCTCTAATAAGTTGGTTGATATAATATTTACGAATAAATTGGTCTAGTTTTTCAATGAGTAGCTGATAGTTATTCTGTTGCGCCATTTTGTCGGGCTTTTATTTTTTTTTAAACCATTTGGTACTGAGCATCTATCCAAAGCAGCATATTGCCTTCTATAAAAACAATACTTAAAGCCAATGGTTGCTCATAAGTGAAGTCTACACAGATTGTTTTCGTATTAAATATACGGAAAATGGAATATGGGGATTCCAAAAATAAAGTTTGTGTGGCACAGGAACCCGAAAAATAGCCAACTTTAGACGCAAAGTCAAATAAAGCTGGTATAAAAACAATACTAATATGACATTTGGACAACAAGTAGTCACATTCACGGAGGGATTACGCCCTGATTGGTCACTTCCTTCACATGCCCAACTCATTTTTCCTTATGATAATGAGCTGACTATGGCCACACTGCGTCGTTTCTATGCCCAATATTATGACGATAATCAGGCTCGAATTTTCATATTTGGCATCAATCCGGGGCGCTTTGGAGCAGGGATAACAGGGGTGCCTTTTACCGATCCAATCCGACTTGAATCTCCTTGTGGTATTCCCAATGATTTCAAAAAGAAATCAGAACTCTCCTCTATTTTTGTGTATGAATATATCGATGCCTATGGTGGCCCCGCGTCTTTTTATCAGCAATTCTACATCACCTCTATTTGCCCGCTAGGCTTTACAAAAGACGGTAAGAATTATAATTATTACGACGATAAAAAGCTAGAAAGGGCCGTTGAGCCCCATATCATAGCGAATATCAACACCCAGAAGAGGTTTGGTTCTCCTCCACAAGTGGCTATCTGTATGGGACAAGGAACTAACTACAAGTATTTTAAGAAACTCAACGAGCAGCACCAGTTTTTTGATCATATCTTACCCGTGCCTCACCCCCGTTGGGTCATGCAATACCGGCGTAAGCGGATGGATGAATTTGTCCAATTGTATTTGGATACTTTTGCCGAGGCGGAGCGACTGGCTGGGGTACGCTAGCCTTTTTGTCCATTAACTTTCACGACTAAATATGCGAGTCGCCACGCCCAGTAAGATTAGTACACTCAAGCCCCCATTGATCCAAAAACTTAGGTTTCCTAAGTCATTCATCCCTGCAAATACTTTCTCCAAGGCTTTCCACACATTGTGAAGGCCCAAAAAGCAGGTGATACCAACAATCAATAAAGTAATAATATTAAGTCCTAAGCCATTGGCAAATTGGTTGCCCAGCAATTGTTTGTCATTCGCGGTGAGCAATAGGAAAATAGCAATAATGGGCAGCAAAGCCCCGTTGATGGCCTGGGCCATAATGATAGCAGGAATCGGCTTTACTTCTAACAAACCGAACAACAAACCTACCCCCAACACACTCAACCAAACCAACCGAAAGTTACGGGAGGTCGGACTCCAGTCAAACAAACTCTGGGCGGTCACGGCCGCAGCCAATGGACTGGTAATCGAAGAACTCATCCCTGCAGCAAAAAGACCGATACCGAAAATAACGGAACCTTGTGCTCCCATTTTATCGGTCATGGCAGCAGCTATCGCAGGGAAACTAAAAGTCCCCTCTACTTGCGTCCCCACGATCATGATAGCAATGGAGATAATCCCACCAATTATTACGGCCAAGGCCAAACCCCAGCGCATATCAGTCATGCCTTGACCCTTACTAATACCGGAGCCTAGAAATAGATTGTAAGGAACGATCGTGGTACCAATGAGGCCAATAATCAGCAGCGCATTGGCATTGGTCACTTCAGGAATAAATGCTTTGTCCCAAGCCCCTGTAGGTAATTCCGATCGAAAGGCCGCAAAAATAAAAGCTATCCCCATCAAGGCAACAACCAAACCCAATAAGCTGGCGATTCTTTTATAGTTTCCTGACCATAAAAAAGCTGCGCAAATAATAGCCAACAATATAGCTGTCTCTTATACACATCTGACGCTGCCGACGAAGAGGATAGTGTAG